>JAEUUM010000350.1 GCA_016787375.1 Saprospiraceae bacterium | reverse complement strand
GGAAAATTATTTTTCAATTTGGAAAATAAAGAATTCATTTTGCCAATTTATCAAAACTTGACTTTGATGCAAAACGAAAAATTTAAAAACCATTTGTTTCTACCTTTTACTGATTTTACAAATGGTTCAGAAACATACGGTGGTGGAAGATATATCGATTTAGCCATTCAGGATATTAAAGACGGGTTGGTTGTAATAGATTTTAATAAAGCATATAATCCTTATTGCGCATATAAAGATGGTTATCGATGTCCGGTGCCTCCCCGAAACAATGCATTAAAAATTGAAATTAAAGCTGGTGAAAAATCCTATGCAAACCATTGATTGTTCGTAGTATGGCTTATCCAAACTTGTTTCGTGATCAGATGGGAGAAATGATTCGATTGGAATGTAAACCACACCGAATAATCTCACTTGTGCCCTCACAAACTGAATTACTGATAGATTTAGGATTGGCGGAGAATATTGTTGGGAGAACAAAATTTTGTATTCACCCAAAGGATAAAGTGGCGAATATTCCTAAAATTGGTGGCACAAAAACCCCCAGCATTGAAAAAATAACCCAATTAAAACCGGACTTGATAATAGGCAACAAAGAAGAAAATGACAAGGAATCTATCAGCCGCTTAAAAAGTATATGCCCGGTCTGGATGAGTGACATAGTAACTATTGATCAGGCTCTTGAAATGATAGAGTCTATAGCTCATTTGACCGATACTCATGAAAAAGCCAGTTTATTATTAACTGAAATCAAAGCTCTTCTCAGGGATTTTCAAGAATTTATAAAAATATGTATATTGCCTAAAAATTTAACGGCATTATATATGATCTGGCGTAAACCTTATATGGCAGCCGGCTCTGATACCTTTATAAACAGCATGCTTTTAGAAAGTGGATTCAAAAATTTACTATCAAATGAAGGGCGCTATCCGGTGATTTCAGCTGAGCAGTTAAAATCTAAAAGTCCCGATATTATTTTTCTGTCATCTGAGCCATATCCTTTTTCAAATAAACACGTTTTAGAAATACAAGAAATTTGCCCGAATTCAAGAGTTATTTTGGTAGATGGTGAGATGTTTTCTTGGTATGGTAGCCGGCTTAAATTGGCTTTCCCTTATTTTAAACAATTATTTCTTTCATTATGAGGTATATTACAACTTCTCTTCTGTTTTTTTTGATTCTTTTTATTCACCAAAACATGTTTGGCCAGGCGAGTTTCATTGTTGATTATCGCGGCACAGTAAATGAATTAAAGGAAGCAATATCCAGACAAAGTGATTTTATATTGGAAGATCACATTCCCCAAACAAGTATTTACCTGCTAAAGGCAAATACCGACAGAATTGACAATCAAGTCGCAATTAAAAACCTTGGATTGAATTTTTTTTCAATTTCAGTCAACAAACCTGTCGAAGTTCGATCAAAAGAACCGGATGATCCATATTTCAAAGATCAGTGGCAATATAATATCATACATGCTGCTGAAGCTTGGGATTTTGGTACGGGTGGCATTACATGCAGAGGTGATCAAATTGTTCTGGCCGTACTTGATTCAGGTTTTGACCCAGTACATGAAGATATAGCCCCAAATCTTTGGACAAACAAGGGAGAAATTCCAGGAGATGGCATTGATAATGACAACAATGGTTATGTAGATGATGTAAAGGGTTTAAATACTGGCACAAATACGGATAATCATGATCTTGATTCACATGGATTAAAAGTGTCCGGAATATTGGGGGCAAGAGGCAACAATGGAAAAGGAGTGAGTGGAGTAAATTGGACAAGCCAAATTATGCTGGTCTCCTATATACCCAGTGACTTTTATGTTTTAAAAGGACTAAAATACGTATTAGACCAACGTAGAAAATACAATCAAACCAACGGCAAAGAGGGTGCTTTTGTAGTCTCAGTAAATAATTCCTTTGGTATATCCAATGAATTTCCAAAGGATGGGCATGAAATGTGGTGCAATATGTACGATTCACTGGGCATGGAGGGCATCATCAGTGTAGGAGCTACAACCAACAGCAATAAAGATGTAGATTTGGTGGGAGATATCCCAAGTACTTGTACAAGTGAATATTTGATTGTGGTGACCAATACTGACAAAAATGATAAAAAGATAACCAACGCTGGTTTTGGTAAGAAATCGGTTGATATAGGTTCTCCCGGTGAAGGTACATTTACTGTAGGACTCAATAATGGATATACAACTTTTTCGGGTACATCTGCCGCGACGCCTCATGTAGCAAGTGCTGTTGGGTTATTATACAGTACAGCATGCTGTAGTTTGATTGATCAGGCAAAAACAAATCCGGCTGCTACAGCCATAAAAGTAAGAGACTATATACTGAATGGAGCTTCGGTTAATAACTCTCTGAAAGGCATTACTACAAAGGAGGCCAGGTTAGATCTGATGGGGGCGGTGACTAAACTTGTTGCAGAATGTGGCAATGTTACCGGACCAAACAATGTTGATAACATAAAATTATTGAACTTTGGTAATCAAATCTCGGTAAAATTCACCGGAAAAGAATACAAAACCTATAGCTACTCAGTCTACACAATTTTAGGTGTTGAAATCAACAATGGAAAATTTGATTTTGAAACTTATGGTTCAAATGAGTTTGAAATAGATCTTTCAGTATTGCCTCCTGGTGCATATTTCATAACTATCTGGGATGAAAAAAGCCCTGTTAGCAAGCAATTTATTAAGTTAAAATAAAAAATATTGATTTTTTCGAAATTTAATTCGGTAAAATATTTCAACTTATAATAAAAACTATTAATTTTGCATCCCGAAAAGGAAGGACGGAAGGACTTGGCTTCGTAGCTCAATTGGATAGAGCATCTGACTACGGATCAGAAGGTTGCAGGTTCGACTCCTGCCGAAGTCACTTTACAAATCGGAATTTATAAATGTTTTAAATATCACAGACATGTCAAGAATTTGTCAGTTAACCGGAAAAAAATCAATCGTTGGTAACAGCGTTTCACACTCAAACGTAAAAACCAAAAGACGATTTTACGCAAATATCCAAACGAAACGTATTTTTGTGCCTGAACTTAACAAATGGGTCACTCTAAACGTTTCAACTCACGCTTTGAGAACCATTTCTAAACTAGGTTTGTTAGAATATGTGAAGAAACTTGAGAAGAAAGGTATTTCAACAGGTATTCGTCTTTAATTAACATCAGAATTTAAAATACTTAGATAATGGCTAAGAAAAGTAAAGGTAACAGAATTCAAATAATATTGGAATGCACAGAGCATAAAGCTAGTGGAATGCCAGGTACTTCTCGTTACGTGACTCAAAAGAACAGAAAAAATACACCTGACAGACTTGAACTTAAAAAGTTCAATCCTGTTTTGAAAAAAATGACTGTTCACAAAGAAATTAAATAATTTTAATACCCTAAACTCATACCATTATGGCAAAAGTGTCGAAAAACGCAAGGGTTGCCCAACGTGCGGCTAATGCAGGATCAGGAAAAGATCATGTAAGGGTGATCAAAAGTATGAAAGATCCCGTTACTGGTAAATATACCTACAAGGAGTCAATCATTCACAAAGATAAAGTGAAAGATTTTTTCGAAAATAATAAGTAATTTTTGAGACATTTTTTCTAAAAAAGGCTTTTCCTTACGGGGAGGCCTTTTTGTATTTCTGTTTCAAAACAAATGATCAACTTAAACGATGCTTTATTCAGGAGATGCAATAATACAACTCTTTGTTTAACTTAGCGTCCAATCTTAAATATGTGTTATGAGTT
Organism: Saprospiraceae bacterium; assembly: GCA_016787375.1. GTDB lineage: Bacteria > Bacteroidota > Bacteroidia > Chitinophagales > Saprospiraceae > JAEUUM01. The sequence goes on along the minus strand of JAEUUM010000350.1, from coordinate 1,327 downwards.
TCTTTAAAAAGTTTTTTTCAAAAGAAAAGGAACAAGATCTCGATAAAGGTCTTGAAAAAACAAAGGAAGGTTTTTTTGATAAAATAGCAAGGGTTGTTGTTGGTAAATCAACTGTGGACGACGAAATTCTTGATGAACTCGAAGAAATTCTTATTGGTTCTGATGTTGGTCTTGAAACTACTGTAAAAATAATCGACAGACTGAAGGATCGAGTAACTCGTGATAAATACGTAAGTACAAGCGAACTCGACTTGATCATGCGTGATGAAATTGTTCAGCTATTGTCTGAAAACAATACCGCCGATTTTGAAGATTATGAACTTCCTCCAAATAAAAGACCTTATGTTTTGCTCGTGGTTGGTGTAAATGGTGTAGGGAAAACAACAACTATCGGTAAACTCGCTTATCAATACACCAATAAAGGTTACAAACTTGTAATAGGAGCAGGAGATACCTTTAGAGCCGCTGCTGTTGATCAACTCAAAATTTGGTCTGAAAGGGTAGGTTGTCATTTTTTTGCTAAAGGCATGAATACTGATCCGGCAGCGGTCGCATACGAAACAGTCCAGTACGCTATTACCAATAATCTGGATATGGCTATAATTGACACAGCCGGAAGACTTCATACCAAGACCAATCTCATGCAAGAATTGAGTAAAATTAAACGATCAATTGAGAAATGTTTACCCGGTGCTCCACATGATGTGCTGTTGATACTCGATGCCACTACCGGCCAGAATGCGATTGAACAATGCAAACAATTTTCTGCTGCCACTGAAGTATCTGAATTAGCTTTGACCAAACTGGATGGCACCGCAAAAGGTGGGGTAGCAATAGGAATATCAGATCAATTTAAAATCCCTATAAGGTACATAGGAGTAGGCGAATCCATTGAAAAACTACAAATTTTTAACAAAAAAGCCTTTGTCGAGTCTTTATTTAAGAAAGGCTAAACAAAGGATCATCTTTTTTGTTTGAAAATTTTAACTAACCAAATCATGAAACCAAAAATGTCGAAAATAAAGGTATTACTGTTTAACTTTGGATTGTTAGCATTTGCCTACATGTTTATGTTTTACAATGCAAATCCACCTGATGGAAAAACCGGAGCTCCCGGTGATGGTACTTGTGGTGAATGTCATGGTGGTGGATCCTTCGGCGGTAACATTGAAATAATTGGACTTCCCTCGACCATAAACGCCAACGAGGCATACAATATAACTGTCCGCATTACAAACACTTCAGGAAATGCCGTTAAAGCCGGTTTTCAATTGATAGCATTAAATGGGTCTAACAACAATGCTGGTGATTTAACAGCATTGAGTAG
>JAEUUM010000625.1 GCA_016787375.1 Saprospiraceae bacterium | reverse complement strand
ATTTTTAATCCTAACACCTGATACGTCTTCTTCACCGAGTATTTCGTCGGTCTCGCTGTTCCAGTGAATTTTAATATTTGGAGTATTCAATACCCTTTCCTGCATGATCTTTGATGCACGCATTTGATCTCTTCTGACAATCATATGAACCGTAGGGCAAAGTTTTGCTAAATACGAGGCCTCTTCACAAGCAGTGTCACCGGCACCTACAACAGCAACGTCCATGTTTCGAAAAAAGAAACCGTCACATACGGCACATGCTGAGACACCTCTGTTGAGAAGTTTTTTCTCAGAATCAATTCCCAACCATTTTGCACTTGCTCCGGTAGAAATAATAATGGAATTTGCTTTAAATTCCTCGCCTGACTCGTTCCATATTTTATGTACCGGACCTGTAAAATCAACTTTTGAAATTCTCTCGTACCTTATAACAGTTTGAAATCTTTCTGCTTGCTTTCTAAAATCCTCCATCATTTGTGGGCCTTGTACACCATCGGGATAACCAGGATAGTTTTCTACTTCTGTAGTAATCATCAATTGCCCCCCGGGCTCTGCTCCTGTAAACATTACGGGGCTTAAATTAGCTCTAGCTGCATAGATCGCAGCTGTATATCCTGCTGGACCTGAGCCAATAATAATGCATTTATGGATCATAAATTTTTCTTTAAATGAGCCACAAATATAGTAATATAAAAGGATTTTTATAAAATCCTTGTGGTATTTGTTACTTTGTTTTTCTGAATCTCTTCTGATAAAATTCGCCGAGAAGCCTTAGAAAATATCTTACGGGCACCCTCGTCATGGTAAATAGCCTTCAGACAATCAGAAAGCGCAATTGCCAAATTAATTTCGTTGTCTGAAAAACATGGAATGGTAATTTTAGGATTCATTTCGGGAGTAATCTCATTAACAAGTATCGGGCCTGGCCCAATCATGGCAGCGTAATTTAGCCATTTGTTAAATTTATATGTAGGAAGATGGTATAACCAGTCAGTTAGCCAAGATGATTCCTCAAATTCTTGCAAATCAAGCGGACCAATTACCATTCTTTCTTTTATCAAAAGTTCACTTCCGGCTGGAGTAAGAATTCTACAATGCGTGCTTTTAAAGTGTTTGGGTGTTAGATCTTTGCTAAATATGGCAAAGGCCTCAACAATAAAATCAATTTTATCCTGTGGTGAATCCGACAAATCAACAATAAATCCAAATTTCTTCATCCAGTTATATTAACAAACTTTTAAATATATGCATCGCAAAGATGCCAAGTTTGTATAGTTGTAAAAAACCGCAATATTATATTTTGTGACAGTTATAGTTTAATCCCTATTTTTTCAATAATCAAATTTGATATAGATTCAGGAGTGGAATTTTCCCCGGAATAGATAATAATGTCAGCACTTTCGTAAAATACTTGTCGTTGATTAAATAGGTTTTCCAATTTAATTTTAGAATTATTCGTGACAATTGGTCTGTTACCATATCTAACATTAGATATTCTGTGGAATAAAAGCGGAAAATCATATTTCAAATACACCATGATACCAGTTTTTTGCATTTGAACCAGATTATCAAAAAAACAAGGTGTTCCGCCACCACAAGCCAAAACTATTTTGTTGGATTTTGTCTGCTTTATTAATTCGTTGTGTTCAACTTGCCTGAAATATGATTCCGAAAATACCTGAAAAATTTCAGATATGGTTCTACCCTCATTAATCTGAATTTCCGAATCGAGATCAATAAAACTACGATTCAGTTGGGTCGCCAATAACCTGCCTACAGTGGTCTTTCCTGATCCCATAAAACCTAATAAATAAATATTTTTGCCCGGCTCCAAATTAACATCTTTAGTTATTCCAAAACTCAATACTTGTATATTTTTGCATTAAAATTAATACATTTGCTCTATGAAACCAAAATTCTTTTATTTCCCCATATTTTGCGTAATGCTGCTAATCTTTGCTTGTAAACACAATGATGCAGATGAGGTCGTTGAAATACGGACGGGAAAAGTAGGTTCTAATGCTGAAATTATTGAAAACCCTGTTTCTGCACAAGGCATTGACGACACTTCTAAACTTGCAAGAATTCTCTTCGATGAACCATCTTTTGATTTTGGAAGCATATATCCCGGAAAGGTGATATCTCACAATTTCAAATTTAAAAATATTGGAAAGAGACCACTTGTAATAAGTGATTGCAGATCAACATGTGGTTGCACCGTTCCTGAGTGGCCAAAATCGGCTATAGCACCCGGAGATACGGCATCTATCAGGGTTGTTTTTAACTCAGATGGCAAAATAGACTACCAAAGTAAACCTGTTTTTGTTTATGCCAATACTTTTCCTGCCGAAAACAAAATATACCTAACAGGTACCGTTAAATCTTACTCCAAATAATTTTATCACATACCTAAAATAACCAGAAAATGGCTTTATTGCAACAATTATTACCTTTTTTATTGATGTTCGTGGTGTTTTATTTCTTCTTTATTAGACCTCAATCCAACAAACAAAAAGAACAGAACAATTTTCTCAACAACCTCCAAAAAGGTGACGAAGTTGTGACGATGTCCGGAATCATTGGACGAATTACACGAATAGAAGAACAATCAGTTCAACTTGAAATAGAAGGAAAAACACATCTGAAGTTTTTAAAGTCAAGTATTTCAAAAGAAATGACTGATTCTTACAGAAAAGCAACACCAGCAGCTTAAAGGGCATGCAAAAAACCACTGAATCGGCTTCACCATACAGGCACCTTGAAAAAATGTCTGTTCATGACTTGCTGACAGGTATTAATAATGAAGATGCGAAAGTCGCAGAATCTGTAAAAGCTTCATTACCCGAAATCAAGCGGCTTTTAGAAGCACTGATTCCTCTGATGAAGGAAGGTGGCAGGTTGTTCTACATCGGAGCAGGTACCTCAGGAAGATTAGGAATTCTTGACGCCTCTGAATGTCCACCAACATTTGGTGTATCTCATGATTTAATCATAGGAATAATTGCAGGTGGAGATTCGGCGATTCGTAAAGCTGTTGAATTTGCTGAGGATGATACTGAACTTGCCTGGAAAACACTTCAAGAGTACCAAATTGACCAAAAGGACTTTGTCATAGGCATAGCTGCATCAGGTACAACGCCATACGTTTTAGGGGGTCTTGAAAAATGCAAGAAACATGGAATCCAGACGGGGTGTATTACATGCAATGTATCTTCACCTATTTCAGAAATGGCCAATTATCCAATTGAAGTAAAGGTTGGTCCGGAATTTCTTACCGGCAGCACCAGAATGAAATCAGGAACGGCACAAAAAATGGTTCTTAACATGATATCTACCGTGGCCATGATTCAACTAGGCCGTGTTGTTGACAACAAAATGGTTGACATGCAACTGACAAATAACAAATTGATAGATCGAGGAATTAACATGATTTTAGCCCAAAAAAATATTTCTTACTCAGAAGCAAAGAGAATATTGTTGAAACACGGCTCAGTAAGGGAAGCAATTCAATCGCTGGAGAATAGGAATCATTCTGATTTTTAAATTTAATATTCAATCGACAAAATATAAGTAATTTTTTTTGTTAATATTCAGTACGATATTTTAGATTGAAATTTATCTTGCCTATTGGTATTACAATTGTTTCCTATTAACCGAGAAAATTTAGTTATTTTACGTTTTATTTAACCAAAAAGCAACATTAAGCCAACACAAGGAATCTTTAAACTAACTTTAGAACAATTAACTAAGCAAAATATGAAGTTCAGACATCTACTTTTTTTACAATTTTTTACACTTTTTCTTCTAAATCTCAATCGACTAAGTGCCCAGTGTAATTCCGTCCCTGCAGGTCTTACGTGCGAGGAGGCACCCGTCTTATGTGACTTGAACGATTTGGATGGTTATTGTACCACATTACCTGATTTTCCGAATCCAACAGGTCCAAACCCATTGTGTAGCAATGGTGGGGTATCAAATAACACAATTTGGTTCGGTTTTATTGCCGGAACAACCAATTATAACCTTAACATCATACCTGCAAATTGCACAAACGTTGGTGGATTTCAGGGTATTCAAGGTGGTATATACGGTGGTGACTGTGGAAGCGTAACCCAAGTCGTTTGCCAAGGCCAGTGCAGCACCGGCATCATCAACCTAAATGGAAACAACTTTGTACCTGGTGAGGTTTATTGGTTTATCATTGACGGTTGTCAGGGCTCTGTGTGTGACATAACGGTTGATATTCTTGCTGGTGGACCACTTGTAATGGGAAACATAAATCCGATTGTAGGTCCAAAAAAGGTTTGCTTGGGTGGAACATTCAATTATAGCACAAACAACGTGAATGGAGCAACTGCCTATCATTGGACTTTAGATGGTAACCTTCTTGGTGATCCTGAAAATGAAGACAATACAACATCCGTCACATTTGGTGATGCAGGTGTTCATCAACTTTGTGTTGATGTTTCAAACTATTGTAATGATGTGGGAACCCCGCCGGTGCAACAATGTATAGATGTCACGGTAACTGAAGTAATTGGAATTGACCCCCCTGAGAAATTTGTTTGTCCAAATGATCAATACGTCTATAATGGCGTACCATATGGTCCCGGACAATATGATGTCACCCTGCAATCATGGCAAAAATGCGATAGTGTTGTAACATTAACTGTTAGTGAAATAATCGTTCCCCCCAAAGATTTAGGGATTTTCTACAAATGTCAGGGTCAATGTATAACCATAACAGATAAAAAAGGTAATGGTGGAATCTTTTGTGATAACGTTGAGGGTGAGGAAGTCATCCTTGAATCATGGCAAGGTTGTGATAGTATAGTGAACTTTACCTTGCGACTCGTAGAGGTAGATGCAAAAATTGACCCTCCATTTGAATTAGGTTGTGTGGTAGACCAAACCCCATTAGACGGTTCAGGATCAATTATAGAAAATTATCAAACTATAGACTATAAGTGGACCATGTGTCCAACATGCAGTATCATTGGTCCGGATGATCAACCAAAGGTTGATACCGAAACTCCAGGTAAATATTGCCTCACAATTACAGCAACTGCGCCCAATGGAGTTCAATGTAAAGATAGTGCCTGCGTAGTGGTTAAATTCAATCCATTCTCTCCTGTTGCAGGTATTATTGGTGATACACTCTCGTGTATAAAAGATACCATAACTCTGCAGGGCACCTCAAACACACCTAATGTTATCTACAATTGGAAAGGTCCCAAAAACGAAACTTACACTGGGCAGAATATCAAGGTAACTAATGCTGGAAATTATACACTAACAATTACAGCACCTAATCAATGTTCTAATTCTAAGACCTTCAATGTAGTTTCAAACATAAAATACCCGAACGCAGATGCTACCGGTGGCACAATAAGTTGTGATTTCCCGAATATAGATTTATCGGGTAAAAGTGACACAATGGGTGTAAGCTATGCATGGTATAATGATCAAAATGTAAAAATTTCAAGCGTGCAAACTGTTAATGTTAACACTGCAGGTAATTACATTTTTGAAGTACTTAATCCTAATAATGGTTGTATTACATACGATACTGTCACCGTAGCTCCTGATTTCGTGGCACCACAAAATATTTCAGCCACAGGTGATACCTTCGATTGTATAAAATTTCCAGTGAAAGTTGATGCCAATTCTTCAACTACAGGTATAACGTATGCCTGGACAGGTCCAAATGGATTTAGCTCTACATTAAAAAATCCTGATGCTCCATACAAAGGAGACTATTCTGTGATTTTTACAGGCCCCAATGGTTGTAAAGATACGGCGATGGCTACTGTCGCATCTGATACTATGAAGCCAATTGTAACGACTATCAATGATACAATTGAATGTTTTACATTTACCGCAACGCTTGCGGCAAATTCTTCAGCTGCAAACACTAGTTATTCTTGGTCTGGACCAGGTGCAACAGGCAGCAACCCTACTCTTGTTGTAAATCAGGCAGGAACTTACTCGGTTACTGTGACTGACAATTCCAACGGATGTAAGTCAGTGGCAACTGCGAAATCACTTGATGCCTCCGCAAAACCGGTCGCCCTTGCTCAGATACCTCCTCCTCTTACATGTGATAGCTTAACCATTACACTCATTGGAGGAAGCACATTGGTTATACCTTCAATTACTTACCAATGGACAGGTCCTGCCGGATTTACTGCAAATACAAAAAATGCAATTGTAAATCAACCTGGAACCTATAATTTATTGGTAACAAATACAGATAATAATTGCTCAGACAACATATCAGTTGATGTAAGTCAAGATATTTTAGCACCAAATATTACAGCAACCAATGATACAACAGATTGTGTCTCTGGTCAAGCAACCCTTTGCGGAAATTCAACAACATTAAATGCCGTGTATCAATGGTACAATAGCACCAATGTAAAACTTTGTAATACTGCATGTTGTGATGTTTCAGGTGCTGGAGACTATACGCTAATTGTGACGAATCCGGTGAATGGTTGTACCTCTTCATTTGATGTCAAAGCGGTAAAGGATGACAATACACCAGATCTAACACTAAATAAATCTGATGACCTTGACTGTATTGTTCTGTCAGTAGATTTAGACGCGTTTTCAAGCGTAGCGGGAGTTACATACAAATGGTCTGGGCCTGGTGCACCAGGAGGATCAGTGACTAACTTTTCCACAACAGCTCCGGGATTGTTCAGTGTAACCGTCACCAACCCATTGAATAAATGTACAAACTCAGCAACAATTAACGTGCTTCAGGATATACAAAAACCTGTTATTTCAGCTGTAACAGACACGATCAAATGTAGCAATAATAAAACCGTACTTGTAGATGGAACTTCAGATGTGAATTCGAATGTTACCATCCAGTGGTTAGATGAAAATTCAAATCCAGTCTCATCTGTTTTGGATTTCATGACCAGTACATCTCAAAACTACCTTTTAACGGTAACCAATAACATTAATGGATGTTCCAAGACACTGACTCTGTTTGTACCTGAAAACACAACTCCTCCAAATGTTTCAGCGACAGGAGACGTAATTACTTGCTTTGAACCTCAGGCAATTTGTCCCGGAAATTCAACAACTTCCAACGTTAGTTATAGTTGGTCTGGCCCCGGAAATTATTCAGCTTCTACCAAAGATGCCGGAGGAATTACTCTTGATGGAAATTACCAATTAATTGTAACAGACAAAATCAATGGCTGTACATCATCCACTTCTGTAGTTGTTACGAAAGATAATACAGATCCGGATGTTTCTGCGACGGGAGGTACCCTCACTTGCACAAACAACTCACAAATAACTTTGGTCTCAAACTCAACGACATCTCCGGTAAGCTATAGTTGGTCTGGTCCAAATAACTTTTCAAGCATTCAACAAAACCCTATTGCTCCTGATCCGGGTGCTTACACAGTAACGGTTACAAATACTCAAAATGGATGTAAATCCACAAAGACTGTTGATGTTTTAAGTGACGAAACACCACCAAATCTAAGCGTAAATGATGCCACTTTAGATTGTATACAGAAAACTCAAATTCTAACAGCAACATCTTCTACTCCCGGAGTAACATTTCTTTGGACCGGGCCAAACACCAATTCAACTAACACCTCAGTGACAATAGCTGACCCAGGTCAATATACCTGTGTTGCAACTGCTCCAAATGGCTGTACCATTTCAAAAGTCGCAACAGTAAATTTAAATGCTAATTTACCAACGGTATTAGCATCAGTTGGTGGTGAATTGAATTGTACAAATAAAAATGTTGACGTCAGTTCAACAGGATCCAGTACAGGTACGAACTATGTATATTCATGGACAGGACCAAATGGATTTACCAGTAATCAGAATAACATTTCTGCTACTGAACCCGGTTCTTACACATTAATGATTACCAACACTTTAAATGGTTGTTCAGAGGACATTACAGTTGTTGTTCCAATAAATATAAATGTACCAACTGCGATAACATCTTCAGACAAAAATCCTAATTGTTTTGGCTCATTGGATGGTAGTATAAATGTTTTGAATGTAACAGGTGGCACACAACCATTTTTATATTCAATTAATGGCAAACCTTTTTCCACTGCCAGTCAGTTTTCATTTTTGGGTGATGGTACTTACAACATTAGCATACAAGATGCAGCTGGTTGTGAATATGACACTTTAATCACATTGAAACAGCCTCTAAAACTTACTGTGGATGCCGGAAAAGATACCATAATTCCATGGGGTACAAACTACCAATTGGAGGCAGTAATTCAACCTTCAAATGCTAAAATTGCATCAATTACCTGGAATCCAGT
>JAEUUM010000320.1 GCA_016787375.1 Saprospiraceae bacterium | reverse complement strand
TGAAATGGGTTTTAAGCAAATTAAAATCCTTAATGTAAACACTTAAACAAATATTTATGGTGGACAAAAAAGTTATCCAAATTTCCAGATGGTGCGCACTATCAGCAGTGGTGTTAATGGTATCATTTTTAGTAATGATATCAATTGCACCTTCAAGTAGTGTTGGTGTGTTACTTGCCATAGCAGGAATATTGATTTTAACACCAGTTTTTTATGCACTCTATCTTATACATCGTTCCGAATCAGCAATTTTAAGCCTTACAGGATTTATTATTTGGTTTCCGGCAGCGGCACTTGATTTGGCCAGTTTATTAAACCATGATAACATTATGATATACATTATTGATTGCTTTATTTTCTCCTTGCCTCTAATGATATTTGGTTTTCTTGCGTTTAAGAGTGAAAAAATGCCAAATGGAATATCTTTAATGGCGCTTTTAAGCGGTATTTTCAATCTTATAAGTGGCGTGGCAACTCTCTATAACAATAAGACAATTGGCATGTTTACAGGCATGGGAGGTCTTGTCTTTATGTTGATATGGTTCACATGGTTATTTTTTATACTTTCTGAGAATTTATTAGAGACAAAAACCACTAATTTGGGCTAGCTTAGATACCCAGCTCATCATGGCTGCTGCCAAAAAGGCGAGGGTTTGAGGTAAAAGCTTCTCCTTTCGGGTTGCTTCAAACAATTGTGCAAAATCCAATAAAAACATAGCAATGAATTTAAAATTTATTTATCAAAACATTTTTATTCTGTGTTTGACTATCCTTATAGCTGTTACTTTTTCTTGTAAAGGTCAAAGCCATTCAAATAAGAAAACCCAAAGTATCCATGCTAAATTTGACGACCCAAAATTGAATTACAAAACAGGAGTGCGTTCAATTTTAGAAGATAGTAAAGGAAATATTTGGTTTGGCAGTTATAACGAAGGGGCGTGTTTGCTTCAAAATGGAAAGCTCCAATATTTTACAACCCAAAACGGATTAAGCGATAACCAAGTTAGAAATATTTATGAAGACAAGAACGGCACAATTTGGTTTGAGTGTGGTGTTTGGTTAAGTGTATACGCTGGTAAAAAAATGACTGCTTATACAGAAAGAAATTTTGATTCAACTAAAAAATTGAAATTATCTAATGATGACCTTTGGTTTAAAAGTGATGCATCGATGGGCAATAGCACGCTTGAAAAAAAATCTGGGGTGTATCAGTATGATGGGAAAAAACTTTATTATCACACATTTACTATTAAAGACAAATCAGGGAAAGAGATTCCTTGGGCTAAATCAACGGACTTCGTTAGAAGTAAAAATGGAGTAGTTTGGTTTGGCGCTTATAGTGAATTGATAGGGCTTGATGGTAAGAAAATAATAACATATAACAATGAATCGGTAGGATTAAATGGCACAACCGAAAATCTTCACATACGGTCTTTAATGGAAGACAGCAAAGGCAATCTATGGATTGGAAATAATTGTGGTGGTGGTCGCAGTGGAATTGGCGTAATAAAATATGATGGTAAAAGTTTCATTCATTTTACAAAACAACATCTGTTAAGAAAAGAAGACACCAAGGGTAGTTCCTTAGACAAAGTTTTTTCAATTGGTGAAGACAATATAGGAAACATTTGGTTTGGAACCAACGAATCTGGCGTATGGTGTTATGATGGAAAAATATTGAAAAACTATACCCAAGAGGATGGTCTGGATAGTGGTATTACCTGGATAATTTACAAAAGCAAATCTGGTGAATTATGGTTTGGTGGAGGTCCCAACGGTGTGTATCGTTTCACAGGAAAGTCTTTTGAAAGAATTTATTAGCTAAATTCAGAAACGGAATATCGCGGTATGCAAGAATGATAGTTGGAGTATATCGTAAGAAAATTAATGTGAAAATACCCACTTATAGTAAATCCGGAAAAACTTATGGGTAATTTTGCAACGCCATTAACAAATAAATATTCGTAACTCAAATTGAAAAATGAAAAATTTTTTACTTCTAGGAACAATTGCTTTGGGTTTGACAACCTTCTGTTCAAATTCAAGTCAAGCCAATAATTATTACAAATCAATAGATCAAATCATTGCAATAAATGACACCGGCAAAACGATTAAAAATATGATTACTCAAAAAATAACACCTACGATTTGGGTTGAAACGACCGATGCTAAAGCAGTAGCAGATTATTACCTTTCAATTTTCAATGACGGTAAACTGAAAGACCATCGCAAATATAATAATCCACCAGAAGCTGGCGGAGGAGAGTTTGAAACTGCAATCATTGAAATTAATGGGATAGAATTCAATATTTTGGCTGCAGGACCTTTCTTCAAGTTTAATGAATCTGTTTCGTTTGTTATCAATTGTAAAGACCAGACAGAAGTAGATTATTACTGGAATGCATTGACTTCAAACGGAGGACAAGAAAGCTCTTGTGGTTGGTGTAAAGACAAATATGGTTTGTCGTGGCAGGTTGTTCCTGTGGAATATTTTGACCTACTAAACAGTGACGACCCCAAAGTCAGAGAAAAGGTCATGAAGAACACATTTAAACAGAAAAAACTAATATTATCAGAACTCAAATGAATTTAATTTATTTGCAAATTGGTCGTGGATAATGGTGACGGAAGAAATAAAAACCTCCATACTGCACCTATCCAAAAGTGGCGGTTCAATACTGAACAGACAGTTATGTTTTTAACCAAAGTTATGTTCGCTACATAAGAGTTTGTGGAAAAAATAGCCCCCTTCTCCCCTACCGCAAAACATTTTCGATTATATTAAAAAAAGGATATTGAAAAAGACAAAAAATTGAAAAACTATAAAAAGATAAACGAAATTATGAATACAATGGAAGCAATCAACAAATTCGCAGGACGATTTATTGTTTTAGACCCAGGAACGCTTTCTCTGTTATTCGCCTTGGCAATTTCTTCATTAACATTAATAAGTTGTAAAAAACTTCGTTACGAAGCTTGTTTCTCCGTTGACAAACACACCTATAACATAGGCGACACAGTTACATTTAAAAATTGTTCGAACTTTGACGGTGGCTATACTACTTGCAACTGGTCTTTCGGTGACGGAAAATACGCTTACACAACTGGACTAGAAAGCGTGACACATTCATATGGTTCCAGTGGGCAATTTGAAATTAGACTTTCAGTTGGTGAAAAAGAGAACAATTCAGAGCAAACAAAAACAATCAATGTTAAGTAACTCAACAAAAAAAAGAACTTATAAAAGTACCATCTTTGACATGGTGGTAAAGTTGTTCATAAAACCTCAGTGCTCCTTATCAGGTTAAATGTTGGCAGATACTTTAATGCTTTGAAATACTCAAATTCTTATGGCTATAAATCCATTCCTTTCATCACAGATCGTTACTCCAAACACGATTCAAACGAAAGGAAAAATGAATAAAAGATCCTGAAGTTTAAATTGTTTGAAAATTTATGAACAAGTTTCGTCTTTAAAAATATTTGAACAAGTTTTCTTCTTATAACTGAAAATAATTAATGTTTAATCAAATATTGTGAAATGTAAATAAAAGGGGATATCGTAAAATTAAGAGCTTTGTACCTTAAGCCTTAATAGTGTGAGTATATTAATACCTATGTTCTGAAAAGAAAGAATTTACACTTTCAAATCAACCATTAAGATGTGTCACTACCTTTGGTGCATTGATAAGAAAAGCAGAACACACAGCCTTGGTAGATTTTAAATATAAAATGTCAATAGGACTCAAGGGAATTATCGAAACATTTTTAGCTTAAACATCATATTAAAAAGTAATGTAATTTAAGCCCCTATTTTATGAAGTCCGAACCTTAGCCCTGTTCCGTATCAACACAATTCAACAATTCAAAAAACATACAAATTTATATAACTTTTACGATGACTTTTCCTTTGGCGCGCCCGGTTTCAACGTAAGACATTGCCTCATTTGTCTGCTCAAATGGAAAAACTTTGTCAATGACTGGTCGGATTTTTCCAGCTTCAATCAGAGATGTAATTTCGCTTAATTGTTTCCCTTCTGCTCTCATAAACAAAAACCTAAAATTGACATTCAATTTTTTTGCTTTTCTTCTTACAGACAGACTCAAAAAATTCATGATCAATTGAATGTACCAGGCTAAACCAAGTTTTTTAGCTAATTCTGCTGTAGGAGGACCTGTAAGCGAAATCAAGGTGCCACCAGGTTTTAGAATTTTTAATGAATTTTCAAGCACTTTTACTTCTTTATTGCTGTGCAACACAACATCATAATCTGTTAAAATGGAGGCAAAATCTTCTTTTTTATAATCAATCACCAAATCTGCACCAAGGCTTTTCACCAATTCAATATTACTTGTACCGGTAGTAGTAGCGACAAACGCACCTAGATGTTTAGCCAATTGGATTGCAAATGTACCCACACCACCTGAACCAGCTTGTATGAAAACCTTTTGACCTTTTTTCAATCCTGCAATTTCTACAAGTGCTTGCCATGAGGTAAGTCCAATTAAAGGAATTGACGATGCTTCCTCCATTGAAATATTTTTTGGTTTAAGCGCCAAATCATCTTCATTTACAGCAATGTATTCAGCAAAAGTCCCTATTCTAAAATCAGAAGGCCTTGAATACACCTCATCTCCGAGTTTGAACTTAGTAACATTTGACCCAACTTTTTTAACAACACCAGCCAGGTCGTGTCCATTTATAAATGGAGTTTTGTAGGGCAGAAAAATTTTGAACTCACCATTTCGAATAAGTGAATCCAGCAAGTTTACACCTGCACTATAAATTTGAACCAGAACCTCATTTTCAATTATTGTTGGTTCATTGATTTCAGATAGTTGCAGTGTTTCATTTTTACCGTATTTATTTACTTTAAATGCTCTCATAATTTTGAATTTTTTACGAATTGTTATGATCTATTTGTTTACTAATTTTTAAACAATGGGTTCAATGAATAAATAAAAATGGACGTGCGTTAAGAGAACAAATCCAATTTTTTGTTTCATTTTTAAAGTTGTATTTTAATGCTGCCAACTACCAAATTTGAAGTTGCTTGTGCAACAAGTTTTTGAGTAGTTTCATTTATTACATCAGCCTTAATGTTAATAATAGTTTTGCCTTGTTTTACAACCTGTGTTTTTACAACAACAGTTTCGCCTTCAAATGCAGGGTTAAAAAATTCAACATTAAGATTAATGGTCGGATAAAAATAATCCAAAGCAAGTATGAAAAAATTTATGCCAACACAATCGTCTATCATTCCAGAACTTACTCCTCCATGTAGCATTCCAACAGGATTTGTCATGTCCTTTCGTACTAAGAATTGAAATTCAATGGATTTTTCTTCTACAGAAATTACCTTTCCATTTAACCAATGACTAAAAGGCGAAGGACTTTCTGTAAAATGTTTTCCAATAAAACTTTGCAGGAATTTTAACCTTTGATTTTCCATTTGTTTATTTTTAATAGAAATTTTATTGTACTTTTTATTTTGTTAAAAAGTCAATCGCTTTTGGGATAAATTCTTCATGATATTGAAATATTCCACCATGCCCCGAATTAGGAAAAATTACAACTGGTTCAGCATTAGGAAAACGCTTCGCTAAATCGTAAGAATTGGGTGTTGGCACCATTCTATCATTGTCGCCATTAGCAACCAATACCGGATGTTTAAAAACACTCAAATCGGCAGGTTGGTCATGTCCCCATATTTCAATGGCTTTTA
>JAEUUM010000305.1 GCA_016787375.1 Saprospiraceae bacterium | reverse complement strand
TCTGAAGTTTATGTATTTCATCTAGTGATAATTCCTTTTTTACCAAACCAGAACTTTTTTTGAAAGCTCTTTTTGCTCTTATCCTGTATTTGGAATGCAAGCTATTGAGATAATCATCAAAAGTTGCCCATTCAGGATTCAAATCCATGATCATACATGGTTGGATACTGAATTCATGATATTGCTTTTTAATCAATGAATTATTTTCATCATTTTGATTTTTGATGATAAAATCTTTCATCAGGCAAACATTGCATTGGATACCCGACTGATTTAAGCTGAGTTGCACTTTTTCTGCAGTTTCTGAGATGATTTGCAGTGCATTCTCACTAGGAATTGAACCGGGTTTAAAGAAGAAACCGTTTTCACCGGTCAAAAGCAAATTTCCACAAACGAAGGTATTGAACTCAACTTGTTTGGCAACAAGTCCTTTGAGATATTTTTGAAAGGTGTTGAAAAAACAAGGCGACTTGGTGCTTTCCTTATCGCTTAAGCTTTGGCCTGCATTAAAAAATTGTATTTGAAAATAAACAACCCCAAATGGATTTTTGTACTCATCTCTTAATATTACATAACGAAACTTCATTCCGATTGGTGGAAAGTCTTCGACCGCTTTTAAGTAGGATGAAGACAATAAAGTGTTGTTGTTATGCAACACTTCGTCCCAAACAGAATCTATTTCATGTATACTATTGAAGGTCTCAATTGCAAAGAAAGGATTCCAGGTGTTTAGTGTTTGTATGTTAATTTGTGATTCTGTAAGTTGCATATTTAAAGACATCCTCTAATAAACCTTAAATTTATGAAATTGTTTTGACACCCAAAGTTTATTGTGAACACATCCTTTTGCTAAAAAACCTATATAAAAAAGAAATAATATGTCTATTCCTATATAACTTTGTCAGATAATTATATAAAAACCCATGAAAATAAAACATTTCTTATTAGCACTATCCATCGTCAGCGCATTCTCTTGTGTTTCATCAAAAAAATTCAATAAGCTGCAGTTCGAACGCGATCAACTGAAGTATAACTATGATCAACTCCTACAAGTAAATGCTGAGAACAAACAACTTTTAATAAAAATCGACAGCCTCGAACATCTTGTGGATAAACTAAATACGGAAATCAAACATTCAAAGGAAAGTGCAGCTTCAGCACAATTGGCTTTTGATGATGTTACTAAAAGATATAACAAACTCGTAGAGCAGAATAAATCAATTACAAATGCCAGTTCTCAGGAAAGGAATAAGTTCATCACTGAACTCAATGAAAAGGATCAACTTTTAACTCAAAGGGAACGCCAACTTGACAGCCTTTCTGCTGTATTAAACTCAAAACAAAAGGCGTTGGATTTAGCCACTATAAACCTCCAGGAAAGAGAACAAAAGCTTAAGGATTTACAGCAAATATTGGATGAAAAGGATCAGAATTTAGCAGGTTTACAAAATAAACTAAAGGCGGCACTTTCAGGCTTTTCAGCAAACGATTTAACCATTGTTCAAAAAGATGGCAAGTTATATGCTACGTTAAGTCAGGATCTGCTATTTGCATCCGGTAGCAAGCAAATTGATTTAAAAGGTGTAGATGCACTTAAGAAGTTCGGAAATGTATTGAAAAACTATCCGGATGTGGAGATAACAGTGGAAGGACATACTGATACCGATGGGTCAGAAGACCTTAACTGGAATTTAAGTGCAGATAGGGCAATTGCGGTAACAAAGGTTCTGATAACAGAAGGGGTAGATGCAAAACGAATTATTCCTTCAGGTAGAGCATTTTATCTGCCGGTTGCACCAAATGAAACCAAAGAAGGAAAAAGCAAAAACAGAAGAACTGAAATTATACTCTCGCCTAAACTCACAGCGTTATATAATCTCATTAACCAATAATTCAGGTTGAGACCTTTATTGCAGTTACTTTTCGCACTCTCAAGTTTATCCGGTTTTTCACAAAATGCTTGGTGTGGAACTGGATTGCCCGATCAGCAAGCTGAGTTGGAATCCAAAATAAATGTTGAATCAAGGTCGACCATTACAATTCCGGTTGTATTTCATGTCTTGTGGAAAGACTCTGTTGAAAATATTTCCGATGAAAGAATATACTCGCAGTTGGATGTTTTAAATACTGATTTTAGGGCACTAAATGCTAACTTAAAAGTTTTGTCAAAAGAAAAGCAAAATCTGGCTGCTGACATGCAAATCGAATTTTGTCTTGCATTTGTTGATCCTTTCGGTAATCCGGCAAAAGGAATAACCAGAAAACAGACTTCAATAGATAACATAGGAACCCAAAACACAGTAAGTATTCCATCCAAAGCTTTTATAAAGAATTCTTCATTAGGAGGAACAGATGCATGGGATACAGAGAAATATTTAAATATTTGGATTGGAAAATTTCAATCAAACACCATATTGGCCGAATCAAAATTTCCCTGGGATACAATCCGTTCTGAGGACGGTATCAGGATAGACCCGGAGTATGTTGGAATTCATTGTGTGGATGCCTTGAAAAAAAGATTTTCTTACGGACGAACCCTCACGCATGAGGTAGGTCATTATCTCGGTTTGTTGCATCCATGGAGTGCTGATTGTACATTGGGCGATCAGGTCCAAGATACACCACCCCAAAGAAATGCATATTACGATTGCAATAAAGTTGACGATGATGAATGTGGGTATATACCACTTGTAGAAAATTTTATGCAATTTTCAGACGATCTTTGCCTGGCATTGTTCACCCATGATCAGAAAAAAAGGGTCGATCAGATGATCTCAAAGTATAGGCCTAAATTACTTTCAAACAACGTTTCTTGCTTTCCATTTTATTATCCAACAGAGCTTACTGAAGACAATTTGAATTTTTATCCCAATCCCTCGACTGGTTGCGTAATGGTTGACATTGACCTGGATACCAAGTTGGAAATTGAACTGGAAATATTTGATGCAACAGGCAGGTTAATCCATCAGGAATCGAATATCGTTATGTCAATTAGGCCAATTGAAATAAACTTTCTGCAAAGTGGAATGTACTTTGTCAGAGCAAAAAGTAATGGCAAATCAGTTACAAAAAAAATTATTGTGTTATAGGGTTTTAATACCTGCTCAGAAAAATGTGTCTTGATTACTCTTACGATAAGGAACATTCAAGAAATCAAGTGAGGAAGGTTTAACTCTTAAATAAAAACTGTAGGTACCACGCTCCGGTTGCCAGTTCATTCCCATTTCCCAACAATGTAAATCACGATAGAAACCCAGATCGGGATATGTGACTCTCTTGGCTTTGAAGTCATAGCCAATACTTCCAACATCTATTCGCCAATTTTTGGTAATCGGAATGTTTCCGTTTAGGTCAAGGTTGTGATTTGTCACGGCAATCGTATCACCACCGGCGACAGGATAAATTCCTACATTGAAAGTATGTCTGAGAAAGATGTTCTGAAACAATTCCTGAGGAACACTTACTTGACTGGTGGAACTTTGCTGTTTGTTTTTATCAGTTTTCCATTCCCAGAGTTGTTTTAAGGTAATTGATGAGTTGAAATTAAAGTTTGTACTTACAAACCGTAAAAGCTTTCCTTTGGACTTGTAATAAAAAGTATTGATGGTTTTTCCTTTAGAGTCTACATCATACGGATCAAAACTTCCATTAACTGACAAAACAGTAATTCCTTTGAGAAACCTTGCAGTTCCACTAAAGCTAAGTCTGCTCCAATTTAGAGAATCAGCCGCCAGATTATAGGAACCTCCAATGTTGATGTTATCAAATATTTTGAATTTCTTATTTGTTGAATCTCTTTTATTGTAATATTTTCCCTCGAAAATATTGTTTATTCCGTAGGCAATATTTAAGGATTGTTTGGAGTCGGGAGGTGAGCCAAAGATTCCCGTTTCAAAGACTGAATATCGTTGGTTCTTGTTAAATTCTGGTCTTGAGTCTGTTTCAATTGTTCCAAAATATCGGTCAATAGAGGCGTAATCCGGAGTATAATTGAGTGAAACGTTTGGTTTCATTACATGACGTATTCCCCTTATGAATCCTTTTTTAAACTGCATTGTACCAAAAATTTGGGTATTGGCACTCAAGCTTGCTGAGAATGTCCTAAAAGGAGAAAATCCATTTACTCTTTGTGTACTTGCCTTCCCATAAGTAGTTTTGTAGGTATAATCAACCACTTCGCCATTTGAGTTTTTAACTGGAATGGTGTCAATAATGGTAGTTTTATCAAAGTTTTTGATCACTTTGTGAAAATTCCATGTTTCTTCATATCTTAAACTAGGGGCAACGTTAAAATACTTTAGAATCCGCGTATTATAACTGGTGTTTAGACTCTGACGAATGCCGTATTTACTTTCATCCAATGTTTGAGAAGTAAATAAGGTTGTATCTTTTGCTCTAATTTCATTTTTGGCTTGAGCATCATAGGTAAAGAATATTTTTTCATACCATTTTTCAGGGCCGATTACGGTTCCTTTTCTCTTTAGTGGATAGACACTTCCGGTTTGATATCCAATAGTTGGGAAATTGATGATTACATCTCTGGTGTTGGTATTTTGAGAATGTGATAATGATGCTGTAAGTACTTGACTTGTGCCCAGAAATCTCTTGGTAAAGTTAATGTTTGAACTCAAAGTATTATTCAACACACTCCGGGAATCATTATAATTCGTTCTTTGGAAATTGTTGGTTTCTATGTTGACATTACCACCCAATTGAATTGAAGGGTGTGCTTTTGGGTCTTGGTTGTGGTTCCAGAGTATTTTGAATGATTTTTCACTTAATATTTTGGATGTACCGGTTTCTTCTCTTCGTCTGTCTGCAA
>JAEUUM010000251.1 GCA_016787375.1 Saprospiraceae bacterium | reverse complement strand
AAAACTAGATTTCAAAAGAAAAGAACTCACATTATTTTCGAGGAGTAAACCGATTTTAACCAATGGCTATTCAAGGTTGCCGTTGACTCTTGCAAAATCAAAACCCTATTTAAATCTGTCTGTTAAGATTAAAGGGGATTCAAGCCGTAACCTTAAACTGCTCTTCGACACCGGTGCCGGCTTACCTTTACTTATCATCCATAATACACTTGATAGCAACTTGATGCCATCAAGTGTAATTACCGGTAGGCTCGGGATGGGATTAGGTGGATTTATTGAGGGAACTATTGGAAAAATTAACTCTTTTAGTATTGGTGAATTCACACTTCACAATGTTGTAACAAGTTTTCAGTTTTTGGATTCTAAACTTGATTCAATCAGCTTGTTACAAAAAAATGGAATTATTGGTAATGATATAATCCGATTATTTGATTGGTACTTGGATTATGGCAATGAGTTTTGTTATTTTAAGCCCAACAAAGATTACAAAAAAGCTCCGGTGTACGATATGAGTGGTATGGTTTTAATGGCTTATGGTGAAGATCTGAATAACTATGAAGTCATAGATATCACAAAAGGTAGTGCAGCTTTTTATCAGGACATTAGGCAGGGTGATGTTATTAAATCTGTAAACAGATGGCCACGGTATTTGCTTTCGTACCAAAAAATTGTAAAAATACTTAGCAATAAAGAAGGTGACGATGTAAGGATTATTCTAAAAAGGGGAGAAAAAACCCTCAAAAAGCATATTCGTTTGAAAAATATCCTTTAAATAATTAAAAATAACTTTACTATTATAAAAAAATGTCATAGCTTTGCACCCTCTAAAATAAAAAATTATAATTATGTTTGTAATTGTATCTATTGCTGGTCAGCAATTCAAAGTATCTGAAGGTCAACAGATCTTCGTACACCAGCTGGATGCGAAAGAAGGAGACAAGGTTTCCTTTGACCAGGTTCTCCTGGTGTCATCCGGCAGTGATGTCACCCTTGGTAAGCCATCTGTATCAGGCGCGAAAGTAAACGCAACTGTTCTAAGGCATGCAAAAGGTGATAAAGTAATCGTTTTTAAGAAGAAAAGACGTAAAGGTTACCGAGTTAAAAACGGTCACCGTCAATGTTTTACTCAAATTCAAATCGATTCCATTTCCAGATAAATTTTTGAACACTTAAAACTAAAGAATAATGGCACATAAGAAAGGTGTTGGTAGTTCGGACAACGGTAGAGATAGTAAAAGTAAACGTCTCGGCGTAAAATTGTTTGGTGGTCAACACGCAATTCCAGGTAATATCATCATTCGTCAAAGAGGAACAAAATTCCACCCTGGACTAGGTGTAGGAATCGGTAGGGACCATACCTTGTTTGCATTAGCAGAAGGTGTTGTCACTTTCACAAAAAGAAAAATGGGAAGAACATTTGTTTCTGTTATGCCTCCATTTGTTGAGGTTAAAGAAACTGTGGCTCCTGTAAAAAAAGCAGCTCCTAAATCGGCTCCTGCAACTGAACCAGTTGTTGATGTTGTTGAAACAAATGAAGCTGAAAAACCGGTAGTAAAAGCACCAAAAAAATCTGACAAAGGCGACAACCTTAAATTGGTTGAAGGTATAGGTCCGAAAATTGAAGGATTGCTACATGAAGCTGGTATCGTGACTTTTCATGATCTTGCAAATGCACCAGTCGAAAAAATTCAGGCCATTCTTGATGAGGCAGGTCCTAGATATAGAATTCACGACCCTGCAACATGGGCAAAACAAGCTCTTCTAGCTGATCAAGGAAATTGGGACGAACTTCTCGCACTTCAGGATAAACTCAAAGGTGGTGTTGAATAATTAAAAAAACAATTGAGATCATACTCAAAAGGCTATTCTGTTGCAGAATAGCCTTTTTTTTTGTCTATATTTACATCCAAATTTGAGCTACAAATAAATTTTTGATTATGAGACTTATTTTCTTTTTAAGTTTGGTACTTATCAAATCGCTTCACAGTTTCAGCCAGAATTGTCATGAGTTTTTCCCATTCGCAGCAGGCACAGAATGGGAGATTTCTGCTTATGATGAAAAAAATAAACTTTTATCTGTTGGACAATATAAGATTACAGGTATTTCCAACAACGTTGCAGATGTGTCTGTTCGCTCAACAGATCAAAAAGGAAGGGAACTGATGAATATTCAAACCAAGTGGTATTGTAAAGATGGAATGATTTCCTTTGAAATGAAAGATATGTTTCCTCAAAATGCTGCTATGAATAATACAAAAGCCGAGATGAAATTCTCCGGAACTAATCTTGAATTTCCAGGTAACCTTAACCCGGGTTTAAAACTCCCGGATGCTGATGCAAAACTAGAAATGTATATTGATGGTATGCGATTTATGACCATGAATATTAGAATTACTGATCGACAAGTTGAAGGTAACGAACAAGTTAGTACTCCTATTGGTACCTTAGAATGCATCAAAATTAGCCAAACATCAGAAGTAAAATCAATTATATCTTCAAAATCTAAAACATCCACCTGGATTAGTAAAAATAAGGGAATGGTCAAAAGTGAAAGCTATAACCAAAAGGGAAAGCTTACCGGTTATCAGCTCATGACCAAGTTTAAATCATAATTTATTAACCAACTCACTCTACTTTAAATTTATTTTAAATGAACTTATTACTTTTTATGGACTTTACCAGTGTTGACACCTGGATGGCCCTGCTCACGCTCACCTTCCTTGAAATAGTACTTGGGATAGATAACATTATCTTTATTTCAATAGCTGCAAATAAATTAACTGAGAAGGAACAACCCAGGGCAAGGTATATTGGTTTGTCATTGGCTTTGCTTTTTAGAATTCTTATGTTGCTGGGGCTCTCTTTTTTAATTGGGCTAAAAGCAACCATTTGGTCATTTGAGTCCTCGATCATCTCAATACATTTAAATGGCCAGTCCATTATTTTGTTTTTAGGAGGAATCTTTTTGTTGTATAAAAGTACAGCTGAAATTCATCACAAGCTTGAAGGTGATCCAGAGGATGACAAAGTTAAAATCAAAAGTGCAGGTTCAAGATTGATTGGAGTTATTATACAAATTGCACTTATTGACATGGTATTTTCCATTGATTCAATTTTGACTGCAATTGGTTTAACAAAGGATGTTAACATAATGATTGCTGCTGTCACGGTTTCAATTTTTATTATGATGATGTTTGCAGGTCCAGTGGGCAGATTTATCAATAACCATCCTACAATCCAAATGCTCGGCTTAGCATTTCTTTTGCTGATTGGATTTATGTTGATAACTGAAAGCGCTCATCTAAGTCATTTTACGTTCAATGGAGAAGAAGTAGGCGCAATTCCAAAAGGATACCTTTACTTCGCCATCCTATTCAGTGTGATTGTGGAATTTTTAAATTCAAAGTTGAGGAAAAAGTCCTCTGCTCCAGTTGATTTGAGATCGATAAATGAAGAAGCTCAAAATGAGGGACTGTTGGATAAAATGTGATATGTGATTTTTTTATAAAATTTTAAAATGGAATTAAATTTAAAGAGGGATCTCTGTTTTTTTGATATTGAATCAACAGGATTGAATGTTATTAAGGATCGCATTCTTCAAATTGCAATAATCAAAGTAAAGGCTGATGGCTCCATTCAACAGGAGCTAAGCATGCTTATCAATCCCGGTATTCCGATTTCAGAAGAGGCTATGCGCATTCATGGCATTACTCCCAAAGATTTGGCAAACAAACCGGTATTTGAGCAAGTGGCTGCACAGATTTTTGATTTTATTGGTAATAGTGATTTGGCTGGATATAATTGTCATAGGTTCGATGTTCCAATGTTAATGGAGGAATTTGCCAGAGTAGGGTATGATTTTTCAATTGACAACAGAAAAGTGATTGACGTCCAAAGGATATTCTATAAAATGGAACCAAGAACTCTAAAAGCAGCTGTAAAATTTTATTGTAATAAAGATCTTTTGGATGCGCATGATGCACTTAATGATGTTCGTGCTACTTTGGATGTTCTGAAGGGACAATTGGATATTTATAATGGGAAAATGTTGCTGGATGATGAAGGAAACGAAACCACCATTGCTGTTGAAAATGATATTAATAAACTACATGAGTTCACCAATGATTTAAAAACAATCGATGGTACCCAACGTCTGAAATATAATGAAAAGGGTGAAATTGTTTTTAATTTCGGAAAATATACCAACCAAACCGTAAAAAACGTTTTTAAGGAGGATAAAAATTACTTCCATTGGATTCAAAAAATGGAGTTTTCGCATCAGGTAAAAAAAATTGTAAAGAATATCTTTGATGAAATGTACCAAAAGTAATGCACAAATTATATTAGCTCTGCTGCTTTTATCAATGATTGTGGGAGCTTGTTATCAAGCTAAAGAAGGCTGTCTCGACATTTATGCTACAAATTTTGATGTAACCGCAGATAATAATTGCTGCTGTAACTATCCTGTCTTGCAACTTGAATTCACACACAAACTTGGAACGAGGGATTATAATTCTGTTGACACCATTACCAATGATATTGGTCAATCATTTAAAATAAATGCTTTTAGTTTATATCTTTCCGGAGTAGAATTCACGGGTACCTCCGGCAATAAATTCTCAACTTCAGACACCATTCACCTGCCCGGTGAAAATAATACAATAGTTCTGGCGAAAGACATTGCTTTGGTTCGTGCTAATACGTCAAATGTTAATCTTGGCAGTCTGATACAAAGGGAAGATTATTTGAAAGTTGTTTTTAATGTGGGTGTTCCCGAAGAAGCTGATGGTGTTAGTTTTTCGAAAATTCCCTCCTCCAGTAATCTTTCAATTCAACCAGATAGTCTATTTGATGAGAGTCTTGGGTATGTTTCGTTGAAATATGTTTTTTCTGACGGGGTGTCATTGGACAGTAAAGAGCGATCAATCCGTGTTTTTGAGAAAATCCCATTGAGTTTTGATTTTCTACTTGCTCAAAAAAGTGCATTCAATACCTGTATGATTCTTGAAATTGACCATGAACGATTATTTCATGATGTTGATGTAAAAATAGATGGTGATCATACAATTAAATCTAAAATAGTTTCGAATCTTCAATCGGCAATTACATTAAAATCGTGTGAATAAGTAACTTTTTAATTACCTCAGTTGTTATACAATCATAATTATTAAACGATGAAGAATTTTAACTTATTTTTGATATTTAGTTTTTTGTTATTGTTTGCTGCCTGCAAAAGTGATCCTAGCCCAACGCCGGAGTGTGGTGATAGCAATATTAAGATTATTGCAAAGGCGCTCTATGGAGGGGATCCCCTGGTTCTTTACCAAGCTGTTGATTATCCGCAAGGCTTTAAAGTTAAGTTCTCTAGAGCTGATTTTATGATCAAAGGCTTAAAGCTTTCAGGATCTTCGGGAGAGTTGGCTTACAAAGATTCAGTTTTTATTCTACAATTCACAGATACAGAAGTTGAAAAAGCAAAGCTTGGAAATGCGATAAGTTTTGATCAATGTGATGGTAATTTCAATGAATTGAAATTAGGGGTTGGGCTAAATAAAGACTTAAATGCTAAAAAACCATCTGATTTTCCATCATCCCATCCCTTGGCAAATGCCTTTTACTACTGGGATGCCTGGAAAAGTTATATTTTTATGAAGATTGAGGGCAAATATGATCAGGATGGCGATGGTAACTTTGAAGGTAGTTTTGTTTATCACATAGGTACAGATGACCTTTATAAATTGATTACAATGCCCATTTCATTGAATGCACAAACTGGAAAGTCAAATAGTCTGGAGCTAGATATCGATTTAAAAGACATACTTGCTGCGGGTGGAGAGTTCATTGACATTCCTAAGAATCCTTCAAGCCATAACCCAGGTGATATAGCCATTGCGCATAAAATTTACGATAACCTCTCAACCGCTATCACTGTTAAGTAAACATGCAAAGGGTACTTATTCTTTTTCCCGTCATATTCTTGATTCTAGCTTGTAAAAAGGATAAAATGGATCCCGTTTGTAATGATTGTGACTTGACAGGGATAGCCTACAACCCAACACCATATAGCATAACAAGACCAGTTGGTTTTGGAGAGATGGATATTCCATCGGATAATTTATTAACTGAAGAGGGAATAGAACTTGGTAGATTCTTATTTTATGACCCGATTTTGTCTAAAGATTCTACCATTTCTTGCGGTTCTTGTCACTTACAGGAACATGGATTTACAGATGCAAAGCCCATAAGTATCGGAGTTAATGGAAGTACAGGTACCAG
Organism: Saprospiraceae bacterium; assembly: GCA_016787375.1. Classification (GTDB taxonomy): domain Bacteria; phylum Bacteroidota; class Bacteroidia; order Chitinophagales; family Saprospiraceae; genus JAEUUM01. Next base: position 2,772 of record JAEUUM010000251.1, on the reverse strand, counting down.
AAGTGCAATGAGTTTGTTCAATGTGGGATATTACAATACTGGTTTGTTTTGGGACGGAAGAAGTTCTACCTTGGAAAAGCAAGCGCTTGAGCCAATAGAAAATCCCCTTGAAATGCATGAAATGTGGCCTAATGTTGAAGCAAAGCTACAAAGGTCCAAGACTTATAGAGAAATGTTTAGAAAGGCCTTTGGTATTAGTAATAAAAAAGAAATAACCAAAGAACTTGCGGCAAAGGCATTGAGTCAGTTTCAGCGCACTTTACTATCATATAATTCCAGATATGATGAGATTTTCCTAAGGCAAGAGGGCTTTCCAACTGAACAGGAACTCAGGGGTTACGATATGTATTTTAATACCAGCCTTGATCTGCCGGATGCACAATGTGGTCATTGTCATAACGGGTTTTTGTTAACAAATAATGGTTATTTTAATAATGGCATGGATAGTGTGGGAAATCTGATGAACTATCCTGATCCAGGTAAAGGCAAAATTACTGGTCAATATTTTGATTACGGAAAGTTTAGAGCCCCATCACTCAGGAATATCGGCTACACAGCACCATATATGCATGATGGCAGGTTTAAAACTATTGCTGAAGTAATGGATCATTATATTGATCATGTTAAAAATGTCGCGAACCTTGACCCCAATCTTGCAATCCTTAATCTCACTCAATCCCAAAGAGAAGATGTAATTGAGTTTCTCAAAATGCTTGATGATCCTAGCGCAATTAAGAATCCAAAGTATTCAAATCCTTTTAAGTAACTTTATTTTGTTTAATAAATGTGATAAAAGATTAAACAAAATAAAACTTGTCGTGTTTTACTTTCATTATTAACCAAACAAAATACTAAAAATGAAAGTATTACGATTTATTTTTCCCACACTGGTATTGTTTTCTTTTACTCTTATTTCATGCGATAAAGATGATGATCCAAAGCCAGATCAAGCCAAAATTCTTGTGACACACGCCTCACCTGATGCACCTGGTGTGGATTTATTAGTCGATAACTCAAAAGTTAACACTGCTGCACTCACATTTCCAAACAACACAGGTTACTTGAACATTAACTCAGGAATCAGGAATATCAAAGTAAACGTTGCTGGAACATCAACTTCCGTAATAAATGCAGATGTGACTTTTGTTAAAGACAAAAATTATTCAATTTTTGCAATTGATTCTGTATCTAAAATTTCAGCAATTGTTGTAGAAGATGATCTTACAGCTCCAGCTTCTGGAAAGGCACACGTGAGATTTATACATCTTTCTCCAAATGCACCAGCGGTAGATGTAGCGGTGAGAAATGGTGCCGCCGTATTTGCAAATATAGCTTTCAAGCAAGGAACTGCATTCGCTCCGCTTGATGCCGGTACATACAAGCTTGACGTAAGAGTAGCAGGAACTCAAACAGTTGCGTTGGCTTTACCTGACATTACCTTAACTGCAGGTAAAATTTATACAGTATTTGCCAAAGGATTTTTAGGAGGTTCAGCGGCTCAGGCACTCGGGGCTGAAATTATTGTAAATAATTAAATATTTAAATTTATAAATTTGAAGGCTGATGGTAGACCATCAGCCTTTTTTTATAGATAGTAAGAGGCATTTTATTTTTCACTTTCACTTTAAGTGATGATCTTTTTAAATCACATGTTTATTACTTACCCTTATAAAAATATAATTTTAAGTAATTGAAATTCAGTGATTTGTAATTTTTTTTGATTTGTTTTCAAAATATTTTATGGAATTTTAAAGGTCTTTGCGTCTATGTATTGTCTTTTCGATCGAAGGCAATGAGTGTAAAAGCAATTAATTAAAGTTTTAAAAAGCAAGTGTCATGAGTCAAATTAAAAACAATGTACAGTTAATGGGTTTTGTTGGTCAAGATCCTGAAGTAATCAATTTTAACTCCGATAAGAAATTAGTTAAAATGTCAGTCGCAACCTCTGAAAGATTTCAAACTCAAGGAGAGTGGAAGAGTGAAACACAATGGCATAATGTGATTGCATGGGGAAAAACAGCTGATTACATTTCTCAAAATGTAAAAAAGGGAAATGAAGTAGCATTGATTGGTAAATTAAGTTACAGAACTTATGAAAACAAACAAGGCGTGAAACAGACCGTAACTGAAGTTGTCGTGAATGAATTTGTAAAAATTTCAAAGGAAGCTTAGAAACTTCATTCTCAGAGTTAGTTAAAAAATGCCCTGGTTTTACACCGGGGTATTTTTTTGGGTAAAACTTCATATATGAATTAAAAAGCTTTCAAATAATATTTTTATAGAATATTTATGAAATCGCACATTTTCACTTTATATGGACAAAATTTAATTTCTTACAATTTATTTTAATTTGCCTGATGAATTTTCCAAGGTCTGAAAACAATCTAAATTATTTCACCCGATTTTAATTGCTTTCAGGTTGCACATTATGTTTATTCCTTAAAAAGTAGGTGCACAGTCTAAGTTTTTTAAATACAAATTAAAAAATTGTAACTTTGAATAAAAAAATTGTTTGCTGCAGGATTACAAAGATTTATTCTAGGGCTAATTTTAAGCATTCCAGTTTCGCCTATCTTTTTCCTGCTTATCAGCACAAGCATTGAAAAGGGTTTTAAAAATGCTCTGGCACTGGAGTCAGGAATAATCACCAGTGACATTTTGTGCATATTTATAATTTATTTTGGGCTAGCTGATTTTATCTCCAGACCTATTTTTCAAATCCCAGTTTATATTGCTGGAGGTGTTTTTTTAATAATTATTGGGCTTATCAAT
>JAEUUM010000240.1 GCA_016787375.1 Saprospiraceae bacterium | reverse complement strand
AAGAAAATCAAACTAATAAAAACTGATATTTTTTTCATTTTTGATAAAATTTACAGATTCAAACTCAATCCAAAAATTACTGATCGTGACTGAGGATAAAAACCTCTGTCAATTCCAATCTCAAGGCTGCCACCCACATTTCCAATTTCAGGATCATATCCTTTGTAATTTGTGAATGTCAATAGGTTTTGACAAGTTATGTATACTTTCATTTGAGACAACTTGACTTTTTTTAACCATTCTTTTGGCAAATGATAAGCAAATTGTAAGGTCTTTAGTCTGACGTAAGAACCATCCTCCACAAACCGATCTGAAACACGAGCGTTTTGATTAGGATCACTTAAGTTAACTCTTGGTTCTGAATTTGAAGTGCCCGGACCTGTCCATCGATCAAGTACAGATGATGGTCGATTGACATAGTTAAAATCATATCGAACGGTATTATTGAAAATATCATTTCCTTGAGTTCCCTGAAAAAATAAATTTAATTCAAAACCTTTGAATTCCAAACCACCATTCAGACCGTAAACAAAGTCAGGAGTCGGATTTCCAATATAGGTACGGTCTAAAGAATTAATAACTCCATTACCGTCAAGATCCTTGAATTTTATATCACCCGGAGCTGTTTCTACTGCTTGAAATGCATGTGCTTCAATCTCTTCTTTGGTCTGAAATATCCCCTCTGTCACGTACCCAAAAAATGAAGCTATTGGGTGACCGACATCTGTCTTAGAGGCATTGGCATTTGCAGATTGTACGAAACCCGACAATACAGGCTCTCCTCCCCTTCCAAGGCCTGTTATCTCGCTGCTGACGAATGCAATATTCCCACCTATATTATATCTAAAACTTTTTATGTTGTTTCTGAAATTGACAGAAAACTCCAGACCTTTATTTTGAGCAGTAGCGACGTTCTGAATTGGAGGAGCCGTACCAGCAACCAAAGGTATAGGCGCTGCATAAAGCATATCAGAGGTGCTTTTAATGTAATAATCCGTTGTAAATCCTAATCTTCCATCCAACATTTCAAGATCAACACCGATATCTGTTTGGGTACTAGTCTCCCATTTTAGGTCAGGGTTTGCAGCGCTAAGTGCCACGCTACCGTTTGTTATTGTTTTGTTTGGACCAAAAGTATAATTTTGACCATTGTTAACAACGGTGGTGAAGCTGTAATCTCCGATTCGGTCGTTACCGTTTTGTCCCCAACTTGCTCTGAATTTCATAAAATTAATTGCCTCAACATGCCAGAAGTCCTCATGACTTGTGATCCAAGCAGCTGAAAAAGAGGGAAAATATCCAAAACGATTGTTTTTTCCAAACCTGCTGGAACCATCTGCTCGCAATGTAGCGGAGAACAGGTAGTTGTTATTTAGTGCATAATTCGCTTTCCCAAACCATGAAAGCAATGAAGATTCGCTTGCATATTGATAGGCACTTTGAGATGCAATAGGATCTATGGTATTGGATATGTATGCATCTTTCCATTCATTGGAAGGCAAATTAGTATTGGCACCCCCATTTGTATCATATCTGTTTTTAAGCGCCGTTGTACCGCCTATTAAAGTGATATCATGAATCTCGTTTATCTTTTTTTGCCATGTAATTGTGTTCTCCCACTGCCAGTTTTTCCAATTATTGTTGGCAACGCCCACACTGTTAACAAGGTTTTTTTCTGCGGCTGGCGCCTCACTGATTCCCGGGAGATTACTCAGGTCATATTTTGGATTAAAATTGCGTTGAACAGCAAAAGTTACATCCATACTTAAGCTGGATCTGAATGTTAATCCATCTAAAATTTTAAAATCACTATACACATTTCCAACTACCCTGTTACTAACCCATTCATTGAAGGTTTGTGCAATGCCGTTTACCGGATTTGCGATGTCTGTATCTGCATATTTTGAATATGCATAAGTGCCATCTGCTTTAAAAACAGGTGTAACAGGATCAATATTTAGTGCCCTGATAACCGGAGAATTATACTGATTATTTTCAGATAAAGCATTTCGCTTTAGCCAAGTAAAACCAATATTGCTGCCAACAGTCAGCCATTTTTTTAAATCGTTTGAACCATTTATTCGAACGGTTGCTCTTTGAAAATTTGCCTTATTACCACCAATTATTCCGTCTTGAGTAAAGTAATTACCTGATACGGTATAAGCTGATCTGTCACCACCTCCAGATAAAGTAAGTTGATGACTCATAATTGGCGCACTTTGAAAAATTGCTTCTTGCCAATCAGTGCCTTTTCCTAATATCTGTGGATTCGCAAACTCAGGTAATGGAGTTTTACCGGCAGCAATATAAGCTTCGTTTTGAAGAGTAGCGTATTCAGTCGCATCGAGCAAATCTATTAATCTGGAAGCTCGCTGAATTCCATAATAACCTTCATAACTAATGGTTCCTTCCTGATTACGTTTTCCACCTTTTGTAGTTATCAGAACCACACCGTTTGCTCCTCTTGAGCCATATATTGAGGAAGATGCAGCATCTTTTAAAACATTAATATTTTCAATATCATTGGGATTGAGGAAATCCAATCCATCAACTGGTACGCCATCTACAATATATAGTGGGTCACTATTATTAATTGTACCAACACCTCTGATTCTTACACTCAACGCACTACCCGGTGAACCAGAGACCTGAGCAACTTGAACACCGGCAGATCTACCTTGTAATGCTTGCTCAACCCTTAAGATTGGTTTTTCTGAAATATCTTCAGCCTTTATCGAGGATACACTTCCACTGATATCCGATCTCTTCTGGGAACCGTAGCCCGTAACAACTACTTCTGATAACTGGGATGCGTTTTCTTTAAGAATCACATCTATCGTTTTTTGACCACCGACTGGTACCTCTTGGGGAATAAAACCAATGTAGGAAAAAACCAAAACAGAATTCTTATCAGGTGCTTTGATATTGTATTTTCCATTTTCATCTGTAATTACCCCATCATTACTGCCTTTAATTTTAACAGTAACGCCGATAGCACCTTCCTGCTCACCCTCTAGTCTGACAAATCCATTAATATTAATCTGGCCATCAGCAGAAGTTAAGACAAGAAATGATAGTACATTCAATAAAAATTTCATGAAATTTTGCTCTTTAAATGATCAAAATAAACACCAATATAATGTGATTTCAGTTAAAGGTTAAAACTCCTACTGAAATCACATTATCCAAAATATCGCAAATCAAATATTTTTAAAGACGAACCAATTTTCTTACCTGAAAATAATTGCC
>JAEUUM010000238.1 GCA_016787375.1 Saprospiraceae bacterium | reverse complement strand
TGGTTTCCCCAAGAGAGCACAAAAATCCGATTGCAGCGGGATTAATTAAAAGTCCTTTAGGCAGGGCTTGGTTTCCTTTTTTGATTTGTGAGCCTTGCATGCGAATGTTGCTGCCTTTTACCAGTGCAGAAGCAGGTATACTAGCACAATCACCTTCCAATTCAACTTTTTCCTGCATCACAACACAATTTGAATTTTCGGGTATTGGTGCCCCTGTATATATTCTAACAGCAGTGTTTGGTTCAAGTTTTTCGATTGGTTTGTCACCTGCTTTTACTTCACCGACTATTTTAAAAAGGTTTATTTCAGATGGTTCGAAGTGTTCATCAAGGTAAAATGCAAATCCATCCATTGCAGACTGGCTAAATTGTGGCAGATCAATGGGTGCATAAATATCTTCTGCGAGCACAAACCCTAAAGCGGCATAAACATCCATTCTTATGGCTTCAAGTAAGGTTACATTTTTTAGTAATAGTTTTTTTGCTTCAGATACCGTCAACATTTTTTCTAGTTTATAAATAATTTAGTAGCTGCAATTACCAAAACTGTTGCCAAAATATATTTCAAGATTTTTTGATTGAATTTATGACTTCCCCAATATGATCCGGCAAGGCCCCCAATGGCTACAGAACCAGTCCATAATACTATTTCATTTGTAAGATGAATACCGCTGCTTGAAAGTCCAATGATCCCCGCAATAGAATTTACTAATATAAATGGTGCTGATATTGCTGCTGCTTCTTTGACGTCTGACCATTTAAACAACAACAACAAAGGAGTAAGTAATATGCCTCCGCCAATGCCAATCAAACCTGATATCAGTCCAATTAGTGCGCCAATTATCAATGCGATAGGGAAGGGGAGCGTTTTTTTTTCCGGATATTCCGTATCTATATTTATCACTAATCTCAGTACAGCTGCCAATAAGCAAATACCTAAAATTATTTTATACGCCTGGTCAGGTATCGAAATTTTGGAGCCGATGAAAGTAAAAGGAATAGACGAAATTATGAAGGGAACAAAAAGATTTTTCCTGAAATATCCGGCAGTATAAAACTGATATGTTGCGATGGCTGAAACCAAAATATTTAGCACCAAAGCAGAAGATTTCATAATGGAAGGATTTACATTCAATAATACCATCATGCCTAAATATCCGCTTGCTCCACCATGACCAACAGATGAATACAAGAAAGCCAAAATAATCAAAACCGGAATGATGATGAATGAATATTCCATCAAAAATATTTTTGCGAAAGTACAAAATTATTGATGAATAGATTCCTCTATAATGCTGCTGTTCTCAATTACTAAAAATTATTCTTTTACAAATTTCCGTGTTATGTTAAGAGTAGAATTTTGAAGTTTTAAAATGTAAATTCCCTTACTAACAGATTGTAAGTCTATATACGCTGGTGTTAAGTCCAATTTACCATTTTTTACAACTTTACCATTTAAACCTACAATCCAGTAATCAATGGGTTTGTCTACATTTTGGATGGTTAACCGGTTGGTAGTTGGACTTGGGTAGCAAATAATGTTGTCGGTAGAATATTGATTTGTTGGAGTTGTGTTTTCGGCATCAAACATCCAAACTTTACCATCGCTTGTTGCCATAAAGACCTTATTGCCGTCTACAGCCAGTGAACCTTGAGATAGATTATTGTTTCCTCCAATTATTCCATTGTTGAAATATTCCCAATTAACACCGTCAAAAGATCTGTAAATACCAATTTGAGTTGCCCCGGTCGAGGAACCCGAATGAAGAAACATGGTCCCATTGGTTGTAGTAACAATTTTGGATACTTGTTGGCCGGTCTGAACCAAATAATCAGGTAACCCGGTTATTTCAGAAACTGTGCTGTCCTGCATGTTGGCAAAGCCAATTTTGTTCTTCCAACCGTAATACCACATATCAACACCGCTCCACACAACATTGTTATTTTTTGTAAAACCAATTCCGGCAACATTTCCACT
>JAEUUM010000618.1 GCA_016787375.1 Saprospiraceae bacterium | reverse complement strand
TTACAATAAAAATTGGTCCACTTTATTTGTATATGAAGTAGGCTATGCCTTCAGAGTGGACAACAACGGTAATGTCCTGTGGGAACGCTATTTTGCAGATGTACCTAAGCAAAAATATGGATATCAGGCATTTTATAACGTAGCTGAGGGCGACGATGGCAGTATCTATCTGTCGGGTATAATAAATGACAGCATTCCAAATAAGCCCGGTTCAAAGTCCAACGACAACATCTGGCTGGTAAAACTAGGTCCGGACGGGTGCATAACCCCCGGCTGTAAAGACAGCCTGGTACAAGTATCTACCTCTAAAATCCTCAACCGGCATCCGTATCTGCTGTCTGTGTTTCCGAACCCCGGCTCTGACAAGGTCACCATAGGCTGGAACGACGTACCCTCACCACCCAAAACCCTTGAGATCAGAACCATGACCGGGCAGCTTATCCATTCAGATCATATTGATGGTAATGGGGGTAATGCCACCATAGATGTATCTTCCTTGCAAGGGGGTATGTATTTGCTTACCTTGCGAGGCCGCGACTGGCAGAGTATGCCGGTAAAGTGGGTGAAAAGGGGAGAGTAATGGATAATATATGGGTTGACACCTTTAACAAGTAAAATTGAAAACATGAATAGATCCTGCATTTCCAACGATGAATGGCCGGCTGCCGCTCATGCCAAAACCTTACTGTATTTGATCAAAGGAGAAACTTTTGGGTTTACAGTACCTGTTATGCCTCGTGAAGCAAGAAACATTGGTAATGATGCTGATTTGATCGCAGAAGTTGTGAAGCTGTATCCTAACCCGGCCAACCAAAGTATAAATATTGAAGTATTGACTTCAAACTTGCGACTTGTAAAAATAGAAATACTCAACCTACAAGGAGTTAGTTTGAAGGCCATTGAAACAAATACAAACATTCAAAACTTAGATATTTCTGCTTTTGCAAATGGAACCTACATTTTAAGACTTGAATTAAGTGACGGAACAAAGGTCAATAAATCTATACAGATTCAACATTAAATAAATCTTATAAATCATGGTTAGCGATGATATTCATCGCTAACCATTTAATAATTTTCACAATGAAAGTCTTAGCTCTATTTTTAATATGCTCGACAATCACTATTTCTCTTACAGCCCAAGGTTGGTCGAGAAGTTTTGAGATCTACCCGGCAAATGAAATAACAATGAGGCACTGCTTAATTAAAGACACAATAATTGTTAAAAGTTTTAATTATTGTCACAACTCTACTGATCAATGTTCTTTTATATCCAAATTTGACACAGCCGGTTATTTAATCAGCTCAAAGGAATTTTATAAACCAAAACGGTCAATTCAGTTGGGTGCATACAGCGATATTATCGAAATAGAAAACAAACTAGTAACCTCCGGCGATGACTCCTGGGACAATGACACCCTCAACAAACAAACCCAACATTTGTACAAAATAACTAAAAACTTTGACTCACTGCAAAGAATTCAAATACCCATACCTGACTCGGTTTATCAGTATGGAGGCAACGTTCTCTACTACGAAAAAGAAAAATTGATCATCACAGAAGCCCTTCGTTTCGACCCCAAAGCAAAAGATAAAAACATCACCCACATCAATGCCATCAACGAAAACAATGAAGTGGTATGGAGTTACAATTATAAAATACCTGACCCTAGCTACAAAATGACTGACGTTGGCGAAATAGTCAAAAACTCTGATACCAGTTTCATAACATCGATGCGTATAGGTGCCTCGTCCATTCAATATTTCAGCATGAACACCAAAGGCAAACTCCTTTGGGAATACACCGAAAAAAATTATATCGAAGCACTTATTGACCCAAGTACCTATAAACCCATGATCGCACCTGCCGAAGGTACCAACATTGTAAGAGCATGGTATTATGACGCCGGACTTACCAATAATGACCCTCAAATTGAAATCTCTAAACTTACCAACAAAGGCTCGATTCTTTGGCAGCATAAATTTCCCTTTACCTCAAATTTTGACAGCATACAGGTTGATGGAGAACGGGTATGGCAGCTTATCAAAACCAAAAA
>JAEUUM010000198.1 GCA_016787375.1 Saprospiraceae bacterium | reverse complement strand
CAGAAACTACTCCTTCTGCAATTGGTTCTGCTGCTAATTATAAAGGACGGGCACTTATATTTGGGGCCGGTGATGATTGTGTTGTGCCGATAGCCGGTTCACCAACAAGTATTTTCAGTGCATTGAACACTACATGTAAATGGCTCGTGAACATAACCGATGGAAGTCATTGTAAATTTGCAATCAACAATGCTGTTTGCAACTTAGGCGAGCCAAATTGCAAGGGTTCTATATCGCATACTGTTCAACAGTCGATAATGTTCAGATACTTGATTCCATTTTTAGAAGCCTATCTAATTAAAGGTGACAATTTGTGGGAATCGACCATCATAAGTGGATCAACAGATGATGATGTAATCATAACAACAACCGGAACGTGCTCGTTTTCAGCAACAAAAGACGGTATTGAAACCGGCAGAAGTAGGTTTACAATAAATTATAATGGAGGCTCTTGCTTGATAAAAAGTAAAGTTAGAGGATTGTTATCTGTTTTTAGTATTGATGGAAATTTGATTTTCCGGCAGAAAATAATGGTAGGAGATAATGAAATTAGTTTGGGTGGTTATCCAAATGGGATGTTACTGTTTAGTCTTTTGTATGATCAGGGCACCGAGACAAGGAAATTTGTCTACACCAGATAGTGGCAATCGATTATAAAACAAAGAATCGTTGGTAATAAGATGGTGGGTACTACAGGATTCGAACCTGTGACCTCCGCCCTGTCAAGGCGGCGCTCTAAACCAACTGAGCTAAGTACCCCAATGAATTGGAAGACGCAAAATTATAAATTTCTTTCTATTTCTTCACAAAATTTAAAACTTGTCTTCCATCTGCTGTTATTATTTCTAAAAAGTACAAACCGGGTGAAAGGTAATTGGTATTAATTTGTGCCGATTCATTTTGTTTTCCGGTATTTAACTTGCTGCCAAGGCTGTTGTAGATATTGTAATCGAATTGTTCAAGCTTACTTTCGAATCGTAGATTGAGGACATCATTTGTGGGATTAGGCCATAGAAAATCAACTATTTTCTTCTCGAATAATGATGTACTTGTTACCACAACCAGTTTCACTTCTGTAGTGTATTGGCAACCACTCTCTGTTGAAACAAAAACGGCATAGTAATTTCCTGATTTTAGTGGTTTAAAGAAAGGATTATTGGCTCCCGGTAGCGGAGCACCATTCAAATACCATTGAATGCTGTCAGCGAGAATTCCGGAATTTAAAGACAATAAACTGTCAGACCAAGTGATAGAGAGATCAGGTTGTTCCCATTTTTTTATTTCAATGTCATTGATGGTTTCTGCACAGAAATTATTATTATTAACAATTGTAACGGAATATTTCCCCGGAGTCAAATTGTTGATGGAAGTGGTGGTATCACCGTTACTCCAGGAGATGCTGAAGTTGCCATTAAGCAAAAGACCTATGGACCCTCCGGCGGTGTCTTGGCAAGGTCTGGTAATTTCATATTGAGTAGCATTTGTTGGGCAATCGAGCGTGAACTTAAAAATTTTTCCTGTGGATAAACCTGAAATGTAAAGTTCACCATCGATATCTTCTCCAAAACTTGAGTAATCAAGATTTGTAAGATCCGCAAGTACCAAGTCGGTGTAGGTGTTTTGCTTATTTTTGTATAAAACGTGGATTTTGCCAGAACAATAATCTGCGTAAACGTATTTCCCAAACAAACCCGGATATTTCGTTCCACGGTATACATAGCCTCCTGTAACTGAGCAATCATTTGTACTTTGATCATAAGCGAACACGGGAAACACGTAGCTATCTTTTGGACCGCAATTGGTTAGATTATAATTAGCATTGGCTTCGTAACACCTCCAGCCAAAATTTAACCCACCTTTGCTACCGGCAGCTTCAAAATCAATTTCCTCCCAGGTGTCCTGTCCGACATCACCAATCCATTTATCACCCGTTAATCTGTCGAATGAAAACCTCCAAGGATTTCTCATTCCCAAAGACCAGATTTCAGGTAGGGTATCTGTATTATTGGCAAAAGGATTATCGGCAGGAATTGCATAAGGTACTCCATTGTCAACATCTATCCGAAGGATTTTGCCCAGCATTTTGAGCGGATTTTGGGCATTGGCTTGTGGGTCGCCTCCCGATCCACCATCACCTGACGCAATGTAAAGATAACCATCCGGGCCGAATTGCAGGCACCCTCCATTATGGTTTTGAAAAGGTTGGGTAATACTTAGCAGGATAACCTCAGAAGCAGAACTGGCCACATTTGGATCAGCAGTCACTGAAAATCTTGAAATTCTGCTGTTGCCATCATTGCCAATATAATTCACATAAAAATAGCCATTTTGCTTGTAGTTGGGGTGGAATGCCAATCCCAGCAAACCTCTTTCATTGCCGGAATCCACCACTTTGTTATTGATGTCCAGAAACGGAGTTGCAATTTTTGTGCCGGCTGAATCAATGATATAAATAATACCCGGCTGGGACACAATGAAAAGTCGTTTGTCGCCCGCGTGTTTTATATCAAGAGGACGAGTATAACCGGTGGCAAATTCAACCAGTTTGAGAGAAGTTTGGCTGAAACTGAACAAGCAATGAAAAAGTAAAAGGCCGGTAAATAATACTTTCGTAAGTAGTTTCATAACACGATTTTTTGAGCATTTTTTAAAAGGAAATAAATTCTCAGTTACCATTTTATACAACTTAAAGTTGAACTATGTATTTTAAATTAAAATTCGCAGTCTAAACTCATGATTCAACAAGAGGTAACAGAAAATGTTCCTCTTTAGAAAATGATCATTTTGACTTTTTTGTGTTGACTGATTTGTTAATTTGATACCAAGTTATGAAATTATAAATAAATCGAAAAAAATAACCGGATTAACATGATAATGTGATTGTTTCAGATGAGCGGATTATCAAGCACAATGCGTACTTCACAGAAGTATTTAAATAATTTATTTAAAAATATCTTCAAACTTAAAGACAGAAATTTTAAAACTCTTCAATAAAGCAATATTAATTTAATTAGTAATACAAACATAGGTTAATATGTAAGGTTGTAGAGGGTCGGTATTTTACTTAAATGAAATAAATTGTTAAAACACACCTGAGCCCATTAACAAAATTTAATTTATATAAGCTCATTAGTAAATGCGATTTACATTGGATTGGCGAAAGATTTGGGAAAATATTCTAAAAATATTTTATTCAAGGATAATCTTAGTAAACCAAATTGTGATAAAATAGCATTACTATAAAAAATATTGTTATTTTTGAAGCATGGAATTCATTTAATATGACTCTTTCAAACCCAAGTTGTTTAATTAATCATCTTAATTATATGTGTAAAACTATTATATTCAATTTATTAGCGTTTAGGAAGTTTGGTACTATTGCCTTAATTTTAATTAATTGCTTGCATTTAACAATATCAGTAAAATGTCAAAACATTTCAGAATCTAAAATTTATTTAGGGTATGGTTACGATTTGGTGTCAGATATTGACAGTGTTTATTTTAAACTAAACAACCAAAGTTTATTTGAGCTCGATACAGCCGACCATAATTTTTTTATCAATGAGTCCTTCAACTATTTATCATCAAATGGTAAGATAAAATATTATACAAATGGAATTTATTTATATGACTCCTTACATAATATAGTAGGTTCTGATTCTGTAAGGTATAATAGCTTTTCTTCAAATTGTTATTTGGAAACGGGGCAATCTCAGGATGTATTAAATACTTATGCTACAGGACAAGAAGCTGGAAATACAGGTTGTCTCAAGTACGAATACAACAATGGAACAAGTTCTAATATTTTCAATTCCATTAATTCTGAATTTAAAATCGGAGAACAAATAAAAATTATCAAA
>JAEUUM010000196.1 GCA_016787375.1 Saprospiraceae bacterium | reverse complement strand
CAGGACTACATTGATTTAGGCAATGCCAGCAGCGGAATAACAAGTTCCCAGATATTGCCAACTTTTTCAAATATCAGTAATGGAGGTATAGGTATATTTTCATCGAGGAATTACCTTGAAGCCAAAGATTACTCTGTGAATACTTCAACCAGGGACTCTTTAAAGTACGGAATTTATACAAAGGATCTAGGATTCCAGTAATAGATTTCTGTCTTTTTGTCGGTTTTTTGTCACAATGACTGTTGCCAAACCATTCTGATACCCATTTTGTCAGTTATTCACACCTTATTTTCAGGTGGCATACCAATTGATTAGTAATTATTATTATTAAAATTTAAACAATACATAATCAATGGGTAAAATTATTGGCATAGACCTCGGAACAACCAATTCATGTGTTGCTGTAATGGAAGGTAAAGAACCAGTTGTAATTCCAAATGATGAAGGAAGAAGAACGACGCCCTCCGTTTTGGCATTTATGGATAATGGAGAGAGAAAGGTGGGAGACCCTGCAAAAAGACAGGCAATTACAAATCCGACCAGAACAATTTATTCAATTAAAAGATTTATGGGATCAAGGTTTACTGAGGGTTCTGCAGAAGCCGCAAAGATGCCATACAAAGTTATAAAAGGCGACAATGATACAGTGAAGGTTCAAATTGATGATCGCTCTTATTCTCCACAGGAACTTTCTGCAATGATTCTTCAAAAAATGAAGAAAGTAGCTGAAGATTATTTGGGACAAGAAGTCACAGAGGCCGTTGTTACAGTGCCGGCTTACTTCAACGATTCTCAACGTCAGGCGACAAAAGAAGCAGGAGAAATTGCGGGTTTAAAAATCAAGCGTATTATTAATGAGCCAACTGCAGCAGCATTGGCATATGGCCTTGATAAAGGTGGTAAAGACATGACCATCGCTGTTTTTGACCTTGGTGGTGGTACTTTCGATATTTCTATCCTCGAACTGGGTGATGGAGTATTTGAAGTGAAATCTACAAATGGTGATACCCACCTAGGAGGAGATGATTTTGATGGTGTTTTGATTGATTTTCTTGCTGATTCTTTCAAAGCTCAGGAAAATATCGACCTGAGAAAAGACCCAATGGCCTTGCAGCGATTAAAAGATGCTGCTGAAAAGGCAAAAATTGAATTATCCGCTTCTCAAGAGACTGAAGTAAATCTACCTTATGTTACTGCAATAGACGGTGTTCCAAAACACTTGGTTCTCAAAATAACAAGAGCAAAATTTGAGCAACTTGTTGATCATCTTGTTCAAAGATCCCTTGGTCCATGTGCGAAAGCCATTGAAGATGCTGGTATAGCAAAGGAAAAAATTGATGAAATAATATTGGTTGGTGGTTCCACAAGAATTCCAAGAATTCAGCAAGCAGTTGAGGAATTCTTTGGTAAAAAACCAAATAGAAGTGTTAATCCTGATGAAGTCGTGGCAATTGGAGCTGCAATCCAAGGAGGAGTGCTTTCAGGAGATGTTCAAGATGTATTGTTACTTGATGTTACTCCGCTTTCTTTAGGAATTGAAACAATGGGAGGCGTTTATGATGTTGTAATTGAGGCTAATTCAACAATTCCAACAAAGAAATCAAAAATCTACTCAACCGCTGCAGATAATCAACCTTCAGTTGAAATTCATATCTTGCAAGGGGAGAGACCAATGGCTAAAGATAACAGAACTGTTGGAAGATTTATTCTGGATGGAATACCGCCATCGCCTAGAGGGGTTCCCCAAGTTGAAGTAACCTTTGATATGGACGCCAATGGTATTTTGAATGTCTCTGCACTTGAAAAAGGCACAGGAAAAAAACAAAATATCAGAATTGAAGCTTCAACAGGTTTGTCAAAGGAAGAGATTGAAAAAATGAAGGCTGAGGCAACCGCAAATGCAGAAGCTGACAAAGCAACGAAGGAAAGGGTTGAAAAGCTTAACACCGCTGATAGCCTGATATTTCAAACAGAAAAACAACTCAAAGAGTTTG
>JAEUUM010000184.1 GCA_016787375.1 Saprospiraceae bacterium | reverse complement strand
AACCAGTTGAAGATTTTTGATCTGATAGGAGAGACCAATTATCAAATCGGTAGTACCTAAGCTAGATTGGTAATCCATTGGAAGTGCGAGGTTGTTTTTCAATTTGTTACCATTTGCAAGAGGAATTTTGGCACCAACAGTTAATTGAAAATTTTCATTAACAAGATAATTTATATTCGCAAAAATATCTGAAAGCCCGAATTCAGAGACACTGTTTCCGTTTTGTGATAAACTTGTCAGTCTTGCATCAATACTCAAATTTTGTCCAAATCGCCTGTTGTATTCAAGGTAGTTGCCTATTGTGGAGATAGAATTGTCCGCACCGCCCGTTGATAGACCAATTTTAAACTGATTTTTGGCATTTGTGCTACCCACCATTGGCTTGAAACTGTTCATGGTGCAAACACCAGCATCGCTACAACCTTGAGCCTGAACCATTTTTGTCAGGATCAACAGGGTGAATACCAAAACTGATTTTATCTGGATTATTTTCATATTAAATGCTTTAAGGGGTAAGGATATTTTAGAAATGTTTTTGAATTAATTTGTGCCAGAACTAAGTAAGACAAAACTAATCCAAAGCTAACTAAAATACAACATGCAACATGTTTAAACTTAATAATGTGCTTGTTTTTATCTAGATTATGAGATCGTCAGGATACTAAAATACGAATATTTTCACAAGTTTAACCACAACCTTCTTTCAATTTATTGATATCAAAGTCAGGTGGAATGGGTATGGTTTTTATAAAATTTAACCAATCTGTCTCCAATTGTTCAACTGAAAATCCGTAAATTTCACTAAATTTTTCAAAGCCTTTTAACCAAAGATCTTTCATTTTTGCTATACCGTATTTTTCATACAAATACTTAAAAATACCCGCGCTTTGTATGTAAGCAATTACATCATTCTTTTTAGCACACTCATCAAAATTATAAATCAAATTGTTAAACGGATAAAACATTTTCTGGTGCAGATAATAAGCATTGATGCTGTACATTGGATTTTCATAAAAGCAAAAGTTGTCTGTATAGGTCGCTCCACCCTCATCCAATAGCCGATAATTTGTGTGCCCCCAAACTTCAAATGAAATCAGGTGAAATATTTCGTGTTTAAATTGTGGTCGAATCTTTTGATTGTAAACAAAGAAAACAAAATCATGACCCTGAGCTGCACCACCTTTGATTTTATAGCCCATCAATTTTTGCATTTCCTCCTTGCTGTCAACAGCCAAAAGATAGATACCATTTGAATAGGTTTGAATTTCCAGTACCGAAAGGATTTTGCTGTATGCCACATCAAGTTCCAGCATAACATCTGCGAGGTGTGATGCTGTATAAGAGTTGTCTTTGAAGTATAAACGAAACAATTTGTAATTGACAGAGGATAGTTGAGTGGTATCATTGGCGATGAAACCTCGGACATAACTTGATGGTTGCCTGAAAATAATCTGCTGGCTGTAACCGGTTTGTATAGTAAGTAAGAATAAGGCTAGGAAAAATATCTTTCGCATAAAGTCTAAATTTTCGGATAATCTTAACTCAAGGTAAACCCAATTTTGGAAAAATCGTCGTTGTTTTTTAACGATATCAATGATTGTCCTAATTGGAAGTCTGGTTCATGAAAAAAAGCTATCCGGTACAAAGAATGTTTTATACCTGAAAATTATGCTTATTTTTTGAATACATCATTTCAAAAATAGAATAACACGGCAACAGGTCCAAGCAAATAAATCTTTTTATTTAAAATCGGCTCAACTTTTTACCCGTTTCTGTTCAGTTTCTGAACCAGATTCAGTATGTTTTAGCTTGTTGTTTGTCGATTTTCCAAATCTGTATGAAAAAGAGAGCGTTGCTGATCTGGTATCTAATCGACTGTTCCAATCTGCATCGGTAAGCTGTAAATTATTAATGATTCCATCTGCCCTTCTTGTATACAGGATATCACCAAATGCAAGTTTTATGGTACCCTTATTGCCGAGAATTTTCTTTTGAAAAGCCAAATTGAGTGTTCCGTAACTTTTAATTAGAAGTTGGCCTGAGATTACGTCACTTTGATAATCGCCTCTCAATTCAGCATTCCAATCTTTTCCTAAATTGAATGAATTGTTGGCAGTGATGAAGAAATAGGTACCATTCGAATTTAGCTGTTGGTTGTACAACTGGCTTTTAAATACTAAATGACCCGTTTCAATATAAGCATTAATGGAATACCATTTGGCAACCGGAACTGCACCATCCACAGACAAACTATAGGTGTAATTTGTAGCAATATTTCCCGGCCTGGAATAGTAAATTCCATCTTTAATTTCGAGTGTTTCATTTACGCCATCCAATGTTTTAGAAAAATTAAAAGAAGTGTTTAGAAAGCCTTTATATGAATGGGAAAGTGAAAAATTATTGGAATAAGTTGGGAGTAAACCAGGATT
>JAEUUM010000182.1 GCA_016787375.1 Saprospiraceae bacterium | reverse complement strand
TAAAAGCAAGTTTGATAACAAATACGGTTGCAGAGAGTCTTTGGTAGATGCAATCAGAAGAGCAACTGACCTTATGATGGCTGGTAAAGTGGCTGTAGTTGCAGGTTATGGCGACGTGGGGAAAGGTTCAGCAGATTCATTAAGAAACGCAGGTGTAAGGGTAATTGTAACTGAAATCGATCCGATTTGCGCCCTTCAGGCCGCTATGGAAGGGTATGAGGTAAAACGAATGGATAATGCAATTAAAGAAGCCGACATCGTTGTAACAGCTACCGGTAATCATAACATTATCATAGACAGGCATTTTAGAGCCATGAAACACAATGCGGTTGTTTGCAACATCGGTCATTTTGATAATGAAATTGATATGGCATGGTTAAATAAGCATTATGGCAATACCAAGGATGTAATTAAGCCACAAGTTGATAAATATACCATTGAAGACAAAGACATCATCGTATTGGCAGAGGGAAGATTGGTTAATCTTGGTTGTGCTACAGGCCACCCTTCATTTGTAATGAGTAATTCGTTTACAAACCAAACCCTTGCACAAATCGAACTTTGGAATAACCATGGTAATTATGAAAATAAAGTTTATGTGTTGCCAAAACACCTTGATGAAATGGTAGCCAGACTTCATCTAGAAAAAGTTGGAGTGGAGCTTGAAATATTGACCGATGAGCAGGCTGAATATATTGGTGTTTCAGTTGATGGACCATTTAAATCTGATACATACAGATATTAATTTGCTCAAATGAATTTTATATTAAGACCACTTGTTATACAAATGTATCAAGTGGTCTTTTTTGTAAATGTTCAAAATAATTAAATGAAATTTATTTCAGATATCTTTAAATTCATTTTTATTCTTCCCATCAAACTTTACCAGTGGTTTATTTCACCCTTGTTAGGGCCAAAGTGCCGCTTTAATCCGACTTGCTCTCATTATATGGTAGGTGCAATTCAAGAATGGGGTGTGGTAAAAGGAATCTGGCTTGGTCTAAAACGAATTTCGAAATGTCATCCATGGGGTTCATTTGGTGATGACCCTGTTCCTATTAATGAAAGAAAACATATCCATGATAACAA
Source organism: Saprospiraceae bacterium (assembly GCA_016787375.1). Classification (GTDB taxonomy): domain Bacteria; phylum Bacteroidota; class Bacteroidia; order Chitinophagales; family Saprospiraceae; genus JAEUUM01. Next base: position 1,407 of record JAEUUM010000182.1, on the reverse strand, counting down.
GAAGACCACGCAGAAATAGAAGTTCTGAAGCTATACGATCGATGATTCGTGAGACGCATTTAAGTGTTGACCATTTGGTTTTCCCTCTTTTTACACTAGACGGAAAAAATATCAAATCTGAGGTGCCTTCATTGCCTGGAATTTTTAGGATGTCACCGGATAATATCCTGAGAGAAGTTGAAGAATGTTTGAAATTAAATTTGAATAAGTTTATTGTTTTCCCGGCAGTTGATGAGAAATTTAAAGATAAAACTGCAACATACAGTTATTCAAAAGAAAATTTTTATTTAAAACTGGCAACCGATATAAAAAAGAGATTTCCGGAAGTTTGTTTAATTAGTGATGTTGCGATGGACCCGTATAGCATTGATGGTCATGATGGATTGGTTGAAAAAGGAATAGTACATAATGATAAGACCTTGCCCATTCTTGCAAAAATGGCTGTTGCGCAAGCGGAGGCTGGGTTCGATATTTTAGGCCCGTCTGATATGATGGACGGACGCATTGGATATATTAGAGAAGCCTTAGACATAGAAGGACACACAGATACAGGCGTTATGGCTTACACTGCAAAATATGCTAGCGGACTTTATGGACCTTTTCGCGATGCTTTGGATTCGGCGCCAAGGGAGGGTGACGATATACCAAAAGACAAGAAAACATACCAAATGGATCCGGCAAACAAACAAGAAGCCCTGCTTGAGGCCATGCTTGATGCGGAAGAGGGGGCAGATTTTCTAATGGTAAAACCTGCGTTACACTATCTTGATGTCATTCAAATTTTAAAAACCAATTTTGAAATACCAATAGCAGCTTATCATGTAAGTGGTGAATGTGCCATGTTACTGGCAGCCTGTAAAAATGGATGGTTAGATTATAACCGCATGATGCCGGAGACGCTCTTAGCCATTAGAAGAGCCGGAGCGGATGTTATAATTACTTATTTTGCTAAAGATTATGCGAAACAAGTCTTGACAGGTATTTGATCCTTTGTTAAGATTTAGTAATTAGGAGTTATTTAAATCAATTTTGTGGGAACAAACATTTGGATAGTTGCTTTCTAAAACTTTAATATTTAAAATGACATTCAAGCTTTTGATAATTTTCGGCGAATAAATAAATGTGGAGTTGAATTGCGATTTGGTAAATTTTAAAATAAATTAAAATAACTATTCTGCTATTTTAATTTATTTTTACAACTCAATCACCAAACCAACCCGTGAATGAAAAGATTTCCTATTTATCAGGTTTTACTCTTTTTGCCTTTATTTATCTTCTCATTTTGTAAATCTGATAATAAACAAGCAAAAGAAACAGTTGCAGTAAGGCTCGAATCTGACCCTGATCGTCTGAATCCGATGCTATCAACCGTTGGATTCGCTACGGATGTTTATAGATATATGTTCT
>JAEUUM010000181.1 GCA_016787375.1 Saprospiraceae bacterium | reverse complement strand
CACTTAATCAGGTGCATGGTAATCTTTTAGATGTTCCGGCTCATCGGGTTGTGAGCCGAAAAGGTGAACTTAGCGGCCGAAATCATTTTCCTGATCCGTCTTTTATGGAAAATGCCTTACAACAAGAGGGCGTTTTGGTTGTTGATAGTTGTGTAGTTGATTTTGAAAAACATTTTTGGCATCCTGAAAACTTAGACAAAAACTTATAATAAAAACCATATGAAAATATTTATCATCACAATCTTTGCACTTTTAAATGTGCAATTATTTGCTCAAAACCCGGTTGGAATCTGGAAAACCATAGACGACAAGACGGGTGAAGCAAAATCGCACATCGAAATTTACAAGTCCGGCAATAAATATTTTGGCAAGATCGTAAAACTTCTCAAATCTGAACCCACGAAAAAATGTGACAAATGCCCAGGTTCTAAAAAAGGGAAGCCCCTTATTGGTATGCTGATAGTTGAAAATCTGGTGCCACATGATGATTATTGGAAAAATGGTACCATAATGGACCCGGAATCAGGAAATGAATATGGCTGTAGTATTTGGTTTGAAAACAAAAAATCGAACGAACTGAAAGTAAGAGGCAAACATTGGACAGGAATTTATCGTACACAAACCTGGTACAGAATTAATTAGGCTTAAGGTCTTTTACCTTTTTGCTACACATATCTGTTATTATGGTTGACAATATTTTTTTAAAAATCTTGCTTTTCCCTTTCTCTTTATTATACGGAGCCATCATAGGTGTTCGGGAATTGCTCTATAAAACAGAATTGTTAAAAGGTGTTAGTTTTGATATTCCGGTCATTTCAGTTGGTAATCTTTCAGTAGGAGGCACAGGCAAAACACCTCATATCGAATACCTAGTCAGGTTTCTGAGTCCGTATTTACACATCGGTACATTAAGCCGGGGCTACAAACGAAAAACCTCCGGCTACAGGCTTGTGAATGAATTTGATTCTTCGCTCGAAGCCGGAGATGAACCTCTTCAAATCAAACGAAAATTTAATGATATTTTGGTGGCTGTAAGTGAAAATCGTGTTTTTGCAATTCCCAAAATGCTTATGGACAAACCGGAACTGCAAACAGTATTGCTTGATGATGCCTTTCAGCACCGACAAATCATACCCGGGTTAAATATCTTGTTGACTGATTTTTCAAAACCGTTTTTTAAAGACTTTTTACTTCCGGTGGGCACCTTAAGAGAGTTTCCGGAGTCCTACAAGCGTGCGGATGTTATTATCATCACCAAATGTCCACAAGATCTGAATGAAGACAATGCTCAACAATTCGTCAAATCATTGCGACCATACGCTTACCAAAAAATATTTTTTACAAAATACAGCTATCAAAAACCTTATTTTTGGTTTAATCCATCATTCACTTATAAGCTTAAAGAGGATACAGATGTTTTACTTGTTTCAGCAATTGCCAACTCTGATTATTTGGTTGAATACTTGAGAAAAACAGTAAACAATATTGAAATGCTCGAGTTCAGAGATCATCATTATTTCAAGGAAGAAGATATGCAGGCACTTTTGTCATTGTTCAAAACCATGAAAAGTGAAAACAAAATTATACTCACAACTGAAAAAGATGCAGGAAGACTTGAACTCTTCAGATCATTCTTTATCGAAAATCAGTTGCCCCTTGCTGTACTCCCAATACAGGTAGACTTTTGTCTTGGTCAAGAATCCGCTTTTCAGGATCACATCAAAGAATTTCTTCTAGGATTTAAAGGATGATCAGGAAAAGATTTTTACAAGCAATGTATCTGGGATTCAAATGCCTCATTGGGTTTGGTTTCAAATTATTCTATTCAAAAACCGTCACAGACCAGGCACATTTTCTGGATACGAAGGGGCCCTTGATCTTGCTGGGAAATCACCCAAACGGCATGATTGATCCGCTAAATATTGCCTTGTTATCAAACAGGATGGTTCACTTTTTAGCTAAATCCCAATTGTTTGGGACTTGGTTTACGAATTGGTTTTTCAATACATTTTATTGCATACCTGTTGAAAGGCCTGATTTTGCAAACGGAAAGTCGGTGAATAATGAAAAAAATTTTGAACGTTGTGATAACTTCCTGGCAGACGGTGGGGCCTTGTTTATCGCTCCCGAAGGTACAAGTCTCGATGTTAGAAGGATCTTGCCACTTAAAACCGGAGCAGCACGAATAGCGTTGAATGCAGAATCAAAAAATGATTTCAAACTGGGTCTTAAATTTGTTGCTTCCGGAATAACTTATGTCAATCAGGGGAGTTTTTGGTCAGGACAATACATAATTACCACTGCACCCATTGGTATATCAGATTATAAAGAAATGTATTCAAATGATTCTGTCGGCGCATTTAAACACCTGAGTTTGAGGTTGCACGAAGAATTAAAAAGCCTGAATATCCATCTCGAAAATGATGGTTTTCTGCCCAATTTTGAAAAAATAATCAGATGGCTATATCGGGGCATTGAATCAGATCCCAGGCAATTCTATTTACAAGGTAAGTCATTGGCTGATAAAATAAATATATTAGATCAAACCTCGACCAACGGTCTTCAAGTTCTGGACCCATTCATTGGCGCTATTGATGGTTTTCAAAAAAAATGGCGTATCTCAGAAGCTCAGGTACAAGAAGTATTGAATGACCATAGTTTAATAAAAGTACTGACTTTCTTCTTATTGGCCTTGATTGGTTTTCCCTTTATGGTTGCCGGGTTCATTCTACATTTTTTACCTAATTTCCTTCCCTGGCTAGTTGAAAAACTGGCTAAGCAGCACAAAATTTACATCGCTACAACGAAATTCATGGTCGGATTTTTTACCTATTTGATCTATTACCCGTTACTGGTAAAGTTGTTTATAAATGCCGGTTACTCTTGGTACCAAAATTTAGGATTCATAATCTTTACGGTTATTACCGGCTTGCTTTTTTTTCCATATCTATCCATTTTAGCTTCGCTGAAATCTTGTTTTATTTCATATTTGGTTAATCAGAGCGAAAAGGACGAAATAAAAAAACAAATTTTAACACTTAAAGACTTGATTTACAAATAAAATACCTGCTATTTTGTGAATTGGTTTCACAAACATACTAATTCCATGATCCCAAAAATCGTATTGGGTCTATTTGTCATATCAACATTGATCCAGATTGGGTACTGGTTATTTATGTTTTTGAAAATCACTTTCAGAGAACCTTCTCAGCCCTCAAAAGAATCAAATAAGGTTACAACAATTATATGTGCTCGCAATGAGTCACAAAATCTACAAAAAAACCTACACCGTATTCTAAATCAAAACTACCACTCACACCATTTGATACTAGTGAATGATAATTCAACTGACACAACTCATGATGTGCTGTTGAATATTCAAGAAAATCATAAGACCTTTACAATTGTAAATGCAAACAAAAGCAGCTCAGAGCTTCCCGGAAAAAAGGCAGCGCTGACGCTTGGAATAGAAAAAGCAGATACAGAAGTTCTTTTAATGACAGACGCAGATTGTTACCCCGTTTCTGAAGATTGGGTTGAAATAATGCAAAGACAGTTTCAAGGTCAAACAGAAATTGTCATTGGATTCTCACCGTATGAAAAAAAGAAAGGGTGGCTTAATAAATTGATCAGGTTTGATACGGTATTGATTGCGATGCAATATTTTTCTCTTGCCCTGGCAGGTATTCCTTATATGGGTGTCGGGAGAAATATCGCTTACAAAAAATCGCTGTTCAAGCGGGTTGGTGGTTTTGAAAAGCACCGGTCAATTGCCTCTGGTGACGATGATCTATTTATTCAGCAAGCAGCAACTGCAATTAACACAAAAGTGTGTTTGGAACAGGAATCCTTTGTGGTTTCTGAACCTAAAAAATCCTGGCGTGAGTATTTTACTCAAAAAGCCAGACATGTCACAACGGGTAAAACTTACAAAAAGTACCATCAAATCATTTTGGCGATGTTTTTGATATCACTTTTTGTTCATTTGATAGGAGGAATAGGACTATTAACACAATTGCTTTTCATTCGGGTCGTTACTACGTGCATGATTGTGAGAATGTTAATAGCCTGGGGAATTTTCAGCAAGATCAGCAAATTACTCAAAAGTGAGGATTTGATTAAATGGTTTCCCCTTCTTGAAACGAGCTATTTGTTATTTAATATTATACTTACACCAACATTATTGACCTTTAAACCTACAAAATGGAAGTAACCAGTAAAATCCCAAACCTTTCTACCAGAGCAAGTGAAGACTACGATCTTGTACTTTTAGCCATTGACGGTAACCAAAAAGCTTTCGCAGAGCTTATGGAGCGCTACAGAATCTCAGTTTACAATACCATGTACAAAATGGTAAGTAACCGCGAAGATGCCGAAGACCTTACCATCGAAGCATTTGGTAAAGCATTTAATAAGTTGCAGAGTTATGCACCTCATTATGCATTCAGCACATGGTTATTTAAAATAGCAATCAATAATTGTATTGACCACATCAGAAAAAGAAAGCTTCAGCTGTTGTCAATTGACGAACACATTCAACCTAACAGCTCTCTTGAGTATAGCCATACTTTGAAGGCCAATTTGCTGGATCCTGAAGAAAGAGTGATCAGACAGCAAAGAGTTAACTTAATGAGAACAGTATTAAATAAACTTACAACCAAATACCGGTTGATGATAGAGTTAAGATTTTTTGAAGAATTGAGCTACGAAGAAATAGCTAAAGAACTTGATATTCCGCTGGGGACAGTCAAGGCTCAGCTGTTCAGAGCAAAAGAATTGCTTCACAATTACCTTCAGATGCCCGGAGCACAGGATTATCTCGAAGTATCAGGCAGAACAAGAGCATAATGAACATATCAAACTAAAATTCAAAAAAACCTCGGCAACGGGGTTTTTTTGTTTGAAATAAAACATAATTCTGTTTGTATGAAGTTTCTTTGTTGTTGTCTTGTTTTAATCACTACAAGTCTTACATCCCAAACGGTAATGATTGATCCTTGGTATCATCAGCCCTTTCCGGTAAAGGATGGTTACAAATTGCTATTTCATGATGAGTTTAATGATTTTGACCAGACGACATGGAATGTGACCAATCCAGGAAATGATGCCCCTCCTTATAACGACCCTGATTTTAAATCCAAAACATACAACAGCCCTCAGAATCCCTCCAACATTATTGGACCCGAAAATGGTACACTAAAAATAAGGGTACATGCGACCGAGGAACAAAATAAAGCAGATTATTCATGCGGGGAGATCAAAACCTTTGACAACAACAACTGGACCCATCCTGAAAATAAATACCGTAGCTGGACAGTAAGACCGGGCACCTATCTTGAAGCAAGGGTTAAAATTCCTCAATGCACCGGAATAAACGCTGCTTTCTGGCTTTATGGTATCATAGGTGGAGCTGACGATCCTGATAGACGATTCTTTGAAGTTGATATGTTTGAATCATTTAGCAATATTCCAAATGCCTTTTCATCTAATCTTCATTACGGAAAAGAATACGGACACAAAACACACAAAAACAAACCCCGCAGAACCTACCTCAAGGACTTTATTAAACAACCGGTAATCTTAGAGGAGAATTGGCTGACCTTTGGCGTCGAATGGGAAAACGATAGAATAATTATGTACGTAAATGGAATACCTTATAATTCGTACAAACTAAACCCGATAAGTAATAAGTCCAAATTCAAGTATAAAAAATCACTTCCTGCATTTATTCGAATCGGTACTGGCAAATCATCAATTGAATCTGGCACTCCTGCCAATTGCCTTGACCTTCCTCAGTACTATCTGATCGATTATGTGAGGCTATACACTAAAGTTCAGAATAGTGCGATACAGTATTTGGATAATTATGAAGGCCTGACATTGAGAAATAAGAAGGGTGAGTCTGATAGTGGCGCCAACATAAGGGTAAATTATATACCGGGGGTAAAATATACCTGGCTGCATACAGATGGATTAGAGATAGAAAAAAATCAAAACCTGCTCAATACCTGTTACTGCGAACAATGGTGGGTGAGTATTGCACCAAATGCTGTAACCGGTTTTAAAAAAGCCATCCTGTTGAGTGAGTTTCCGGATGGAAACAAAGAATTCCTGGAACTGTCTATTAAGATAATTCCATAAAATTTTATCAATTAACTATAACTTAACGCAATAAACAAGTAAAATTGCGTTTGTCTATCAAAGTCATCAAATGAAGTATTTCGCTTGTTTTTTGTTTATTTCAGTATTGTTTAATTTTAATCTGAAAGCTCAGTCGGTAAAAGAAAAATCAGAACCGAAGGCTACTGCCCTTTTGAACAAACTCAAAAAGCAGTACTCTTCTTTTAAAACAATGCAGGCTGATTTCTCGATAGAACTCGAAGTGCCCGAAAAACCAAAGCAGGTCAACAAAGGTTCGCTGCTGCAATCAGGCAAGAAATACAGAATCACCCTGCCTGATCTTACATCGTTCAGTGATGCTAAAACGGTATGGACCTATTTAAAGAAAAGTAAAGAAATACAAATCACCAATTATGGTGAAAAAGAAAGTACTCCTTTTATTTCACCTCAGGAACTGATCAGCATTTACGAGAAGAAAGACCTTCTGTACGGCATATCCGGAGAAACAAATATTGAAGGAACCAAATGCACGGAAGTTGAGTTCAAACCAACCAGTTCCCGAACTGATTATTTCAAGATCAGGCTGACAATCGATACCAAAAACAGTCAGGTTCGTTCAGCAAAGGTATTTTATAAAGACGGTACCCGTTATACCTTGACGATAAATAAAGTTCAAACCAACCAAGTTATACCCGATTCAAAGTTCATATACAATGCTAAAGAATGGGTGGGTACCCCAATCGAAGATTTGAGGATTGATTAGCGGTTTGATAAATTGGAATGTTCCAAAATTTCGTCGTTTCAGAGTCTAACGCTGAATTTGGGTTTGTTTAAAAGAGCGACCCACGTTAATGGACCACAATTATTTTCTTAGCTGGTGTCGTGAGCCCATTTTTTGCTTTTAAAACCACAAAATACATACCCATTTCGCAATCCTCTACTTTTATAACTGCGTTATCTTCCAATGGTTTTATTTCACTTTGTATGATCACTTGACCCAAAATATTTATCACGTAAGCAGTTATCGACTCAGCATTACTTTGATTGGTCAGTATGATTCTGATTTCTGATTTGGCCAATGTCGGATTTACTTCAAATTGTTGAACATTTTTACCAATTTCTTCAGAGGCTGTAAGATTCCAAGGCAAAGCAATCGTGCTGTCACATACCGGATATGGAGTATCTAATCGGTAATTGGGGAAATACGGAATTGATACCAAATGGTAATAATGCAATGGAATGAAATGCTGTTTTATATCGCAATCTTTACCTGCTTTGTCTGGCTTATTAATGATATGCAACCAACGCTGGGAATTGGTAGAAGTTACATATATACGACAATCAGGACCCAATTGCATATTATAGAAATTGCATGCCGCCGGATCAAAAAAACCATCAAACTCCGCTACTATGGTTTCAGTTGATGCTATGTCATTAGCATGAAGGTCATATTGAAATATTTTGTCGTATATGCTCACATACAGATATCTACTGTCTGGAGAAAACTCAAGTCCGCCCCAACCATTCTCAGAATCTTTTATTTTCCATCGAGCTTTATAACTAAACATGACACTGTCTTTATCAAAATTCAATACCACAACCTCGTTTTTAGTACTATCGAGGGGCCGATGAAACTCAGCATATAGCATACCACTAGGAGAAAATTTCTCAGCATAAGTATTGTGGTATCTTTTAGGCAGCTCTTTTATTTTAATTGTTTTTAGGCTATCTATTTTTATGCCATCTATCAGATATATTTGATAATAACTACTATCTCCTAATACCGTATTAAACAACCAAGAATTCTCTTTGTATTTTAAAGGTGTACTTGATAAACCCATGTTATAATATTTCCCTTTGTTTAACAGCTGATTCCTTAAATTAAAGGGCAAACTGTACTTTCCGTTTGGCTTTTTGATTGCTACTGAATATTTGTAGAAGTAGTCCCACGAATTAAAAGGTGTAAATAAATGTAAGATAAGGACCGAATCTGTTTTGCCATTTACAGGTAAAAAAATTACACCTTTATTATTTGCTGGATAACCACTTGCTGATATATCTGGGCAATAGATGTCCCAAGTTTCCCCATCGTTACCTGCATTGATGTATTTACCAAATTCTATTATCTGTTGGTCGCCACCAAAAACATAGCACCCATTGGAGTACAATATCAGACTACCATTTTCATCTGATATCATGGCATTATTCTCTCTCAAATCAATACCCAACTGGGCAGAGTCTATGGTAAAAGGACTAGTGTTAAAATTTATTATGGTGCCTTCTACTTTCCAGTTTTCTTTATACTGACCGAAAAGCCATGTATAATCATGCTTATATTGGGCATGTGCATTGGTAACGGTCAAATAACATGTTATTATCATTAAAATTTTCTTCATCACATATATATTAACCGGGCGACTTTGCTCAAGTCACCCGGAGTTGGTTAGCGTTATTGTTGTTTGATAAATTTTATTTGGTGGCCAAGCTTATTGTCCTCAGATTGTAAACTTATTATGTAAACACCAGCCGGCAATTCTGATACATTTATAACATCATTTACAATCGCACTTTTGCTCATAATTAAGGTTCCGTACACATTATTAATCTGAGCATTATAAGATTCAATATTATCAATGCCTTGTATTTTGAGTTCATTCATCACAGGATTAGGGTAAACTTTTATCTCTGAATATTCTTGATTATTCGAATCATTATTTGATCTTGATTCTACATGACATGATAGGCGGTCGTCGTTGAATAATGAATTTACACAATAGTATAATGCTCGTGCTTGAATTACAGATTCTCCATCTGCCATTGGGCAGCCATTTGCAATTGTTTCAATAATGGCAAAATCTGTTGAATCTAATGAAGCTATACCCTGATTTTTAACTTTATAAATTACTGTATTTACAGCTTTTTGATTTACTTGCCAACTGCCACTTGTGGTTATACCGGTATTGTAGGCATTCAAAGTATTCATTAATGAATTTCTATTCGCTATGGGAGTGGCGAGCAAATCTCCAAGTTTTGATTCACTTAGCATGATATTTTGTGATATGTTTGCTAATAGTGTTGAGTCATAATTACTGTTGGATGCTAACATTGCCAAAGAATCTAACCAAAAATTATTGTTTTGGTTCTCTAATGAAATTGAGTCTAATTTCGACACCAAAGAAGCCCCGGTTTTCCTATATCCATTTTCGATTCTGGCAAATTTACCGAGATTGGTACTATACTCCTGTGTATAAAATGTGCCTACCGCTGGAAAATTTTGAGTTTCGGTTGGGAAATTCAAGATTGTTTTAAAAGCATGTGTCTTCAAAATAAAAGTTTGTATGCCATTTGCACCATCCGGTTGTAGTGTACCGTTGGTTATGTCTATAAATGTACTGTCAATATTTGGTACCAAGTATTGGCCGGCATTTCCATCGCAAGAATAATTGTTTGAACAGGAGAAAAACTCCGAATTGCTTTCCTTTACAAACCATTCATTATTAACTGACTGCACACTTGTACCAAACTTGGCATTACTTGCGTCATCAAATAAATATCTGGATTTTTTTTCAAAATCTGGATTCTCTGTAAAATTTATTGCACCCTTTCCAGAATAATTATTTACATTTTCCCAAAGGTTTCCGTACCATGGTTGTTGGCTGGCAACAGTTGGGTTATGGTAATACAAGCCATAATAATGGTCATTAAGGTGGTTGCCTTGTATATAATCACCATCACACATGCCCATATACTCAATACCTCGAGAGGTATTGTCCACTTCATTGCAACTTAAAATATGTGCATTGGTCATGTTCATAAATATACCACTATTGTTGGTATTACCAAAGCTACCTGTTCTGTAAACGTTGTTACAGGTGATCGGATTTACCAAGCCACCCATTGCATAGATTCCAATGTTGTCAATGTTGGCATTTAGTTCCACTGTATTCTCTCTTACTTTTATATTCACATTATCTACCATCCTAATTCCGGATTTAGAATTGGTGGCTTTGACCAAATTATCGTGGAAGTCTAGATTCCAGCCAAGGCCATCATTACTTAAGGCGTCGATAACCGAGACCGAAGAAGTTGATGAAGGATTTGATTCAGCTGTATTACTATAAACATTGATTCTAGAATAAGAGTTATTGAAAAATCTCATTGCTTGTTGGTTAGAATTGATTTTATTATTGTTTATCTCAACTTCCTTTCCAAAACAAGATTCAATACTGATACCTAGGTTATTAATCCCAAACATTCGCAGTTTATTAATATATGAGTTAACGTTATGGATTCTTATACCGATGTCACAACTTTCAAACTCTTTTGTATTGTCCTGATTATCACCTTTTACTTGAAGTTGTTTGCCTTCAATTATAGATTTAGCATAAATCGCATTTCCGGTAAAAGGAGACAAATCATCCGCAAATTGGCCAGTAATATTTTTAAATTTGGTATTTGAAATTAAAGCAGAGGAATTTAAAAGTACAACACCATTTTGAAGATGTTCTAGTACATTTCCCTCACCCATTATCAGAACAGGCATATTGTTTTTGATCAAAATTCCTGCATAGGGTTGGATTGTGTTATAAAAGCTAGGTACATTTAAGCTACCAGTCGGCAACAACGCATAATTGCCTGAACAATTGATATTACAATTGATCATATCGCGGACAAATACATTAGATACGGTAAGATTTGACGGATTAATATTGAGACTTACATAATTATTGACAAAAATGGCATCTTTAAGTGTTAGACTTACTTTTTGATTTGCATTTCCAGTTGCCTCAATTCCATTCAAAGCATTTTTGATTGTAGGCCGAATTGTTGAACTTTCGTCATCAATTCGGGTAATCATTTTGCCACCGGGCTGTACAACAAATCCATGCCAAACATTTGAGCAAGCATTGGTATAAATACCACCTTCCAAATTTAGTGTAACTCCAGGATTAACAATTATTTTAGCACCATCTTCAGTAAATATTGTCGATTGAGTTAAGTAGGTTTTTTTATAACTAGTACCAAAACAAAACGGTACATCAATAGTAAAATCACCTTTTAAATATAGATTTTTAAAAACACACGATTGGACCTCTTCTTCATTGAGTATTTCTTCATCAAAAGCTTGACTAACAGTATAATTTGCCGGAATAACGTATACTAAACCATAGGTCCACGATAAAATTTTTTCACCATCAGACCAATCAACAACAATATTCGAACCTTCTTTTAAACATGAAACAATCGAAATACCTTTTTCAGTGCCCACTACAGTTATGCCAAGATCATTGCTAAAATATTCTCGCATTTTAAAATTAAGTGGGAAACTGACTGCTGTATGATTTCCAGTATTGAATGTTTTAAAATAACCTATTCCTTGAGAATTTGGAAGTGAAGAAGTAAATGTCCAACCTGTAAGGTCAACAAATTCACTTTCAAGCTTCTCAGCAATATATATTGTGTAATTAGTGTTTTGGCTTAACCCAGACAAGTATAAAGAATATTCATATATTTTACAAGGGCTAGTAATCGAGGTAGGTCCAATGATTTCTATTTCCTCAGAATTTTGCGCATTTAGCGCATAACAACACATTAACGAGAGAGAGAGAGAGAGTTTGTAACATTGATTTTGCGTTTATTGAAAAACTGGACAAGCGCCAAATTTCACAACTTCGAAGCATACTTTTCATGATTTTGGGTTTAATTGAATAATAAATAACATCCTAAAGTTACAATATTCACTCCACATTTCAAATTTACCAATCACAATTTTTAATAATATTATTCATTATTTTGCATCGTATCTACATAAATAATCACTGAATAACCACATTTTATTCTGTTTTTTAACACTTTCATCAATATTTCAAAATTAAATTCCGTCTTGTTTTCCTATTTTTAACAATAATATTAAATGCATATTTGTCGGATTGGCGACAAAAAAAATTCTTTATTGAAGACCTCCATATACACATATTTGAAGGAGAATGTCCTTGTCGTTTGTTTTGTATTTATCTTTGTACGCTTTAACCATTTAAGTTTTTCGATTTTCGCTATTTTTTAACATCATGAAAAAATCAATCACAGACAAACCTCTTGCGCAACACATTGAAAGTCTAATTTTTGTTTCAGACCAACCAATTAGTTTTGAAGAGATACACCAATGTCTTGAACAAGCTCTTGAGCTAACTTTATCAAAAAACGAGGTTAAAAAAACTATTGAGGGTTTAATAGAAAGATACCAGGCCCCCGAGTATGGTATTGAAATTGTTGATATCAATGGTGGCTATCAGTTTTTGACAAAAGGCGCTTTTCATCATTCTGTAGCAACCTTACTCAAACAACACAACAAAAAACGTCTGTCAGTAGCAGCTATGGAAACCCTGGCCATTATAGCTTATAAGCAACCCGTTTCAAAAACTGAACTTGAAAAAATCCGGGGAGTAAGTTGTGATTACTCTGTTCAAAAATTACTTGAGAAGGAGCTTATTACCATCGCAGGAAGAAGTGATGCTCCCGGCAAACCCATACAATATGCAACGAGTGACAAATTCATGGATTATTTTGGCTTGAAATCAATGTCAGATCTACCAAAATTAAAGGAATTTCAACCTGCTGAAAATGAAGTTGGCTTGAAAGGTGATATAGAAATCACTGTCCAGACATAAAAGTATTGACTTTGTCATCGAAATAATTTGTTGGTGCATCAACCGCATATAAACCAAAGCGAAATATTTTGCGTTTAAATAGGATATGGAAAATACTGAAAATACATTAATTAACAGGGTTGCAGAAAGTGGTTTGATTACCATTAATCTGGAGGATTTTTTTCCGAAATCAGAATTGGTGCTTTTTGACATTAAGGAATACTTATTCATGGAGTTAATACTTAAGGAAAAAGATTTCAGAGAATCCCTCAAGCTTTATGATTGGTCATCTTTGAAAGGTAAAACCCTGCTACTTTATTGCAGCAATGATGCAATTATCCCGACTTGGGCTTATATGCTTGTAACAGTCAATGCCTCTGTTTTTGCAGACAACATTTTTCAGGGTACAGAAACCGACTATTACAGAAATCAAATGCAAAAAACCATTGAGAGCATCGATTTTAAAAAATATGACCAGCAGCGTATTGTAATAAAAGGTTGTGGTGAAAAACCTGTTCCTGCTTCAGCTTATGTCGAAATTACCAAACATTTGCAACCTTATGCCCAAAGCATCATGTACGGAGAACCATGTTCAACCGTACCTATATTTAAAAAACCAAGAATTTTATCAAACAAGACCAATTATGAAGAATCTAAATCCTGATAAGAAAATATATTTGTTTGGTAGCCTTGTTTTTTTGGCAATTTTTTTGGGTTTTAAATTTCAAAATACCAACAAAGGCACCTTACCAAATGGTCAGTATTCATTTACAGATGTAAAAACACTTGATCTGAATAAAGATTATAATTTTGCTGGAGAATTGGTGCCAAAAGACAATTTTGATGCCCTTGAAAGGCTTGAGCGTGAAATTTTAGTGAATGCATACTGGCATTCGAATACATTGATGATGGTCAAAAAAGCAAAACGGTATTTCCCGGTAATAGAAAAAATATTGGCAGAACAGGGTGTTCCGGATGATATTAAATATCTTGCAGCGGCCGAAAGTTCATTTAATAACGCCACCTCCCCTTCAGGTGCAAAGGGAATCTGGCAGTTTATGGAAGGTACCGGCAAGGAGTATGGTATGGAAATAAACAATGATGTGGATGAACGAAACCATTTGGAAAAATCTACCATAGCGGCATGTAAAATGCTCACCAAACTTAAAAACAAGTTCGGAAGTTGGACAATGGCAGCGGCAGCATATAATATGGGTGGAAATGGGCTTGCCAAAGAAATGGAAAACCAAAGAGCATCCTCATATTATGACATGAACCTAAACAACGAAACATTGAGGTACGTTCTGCGGTTGATTGCCATCAAAGAAATATTTGATAACCCTGAAAGGTACGGGTTTGCGACAGAAGACGGACCTTTGTATAAACCACTGGACAACTATTACGAGTTAAGCGTTGACACCACCATAGCAAATTGGGGTGATTTTGCTAAAAAATACAACACATCATACAGAATGCTAAAAGTATACAATCCGTGGTTAGCATCATACAGCCTTTCAAATAAGGAACGAAAACCTTACGTGGTGAGAATTCCTAAGTAATTTTCTGTAGATAATTCCAATCACAATTTTGGTGGCGTTATAAATAGCGACTTTCGATATATTTGAAACCAGCCTATTTTTTGTGCTTTTCAAAAGTGCTTTTAATGCTGTCAATCTTCTCCTGATCCGGAGCACGGTGTTTAGGTGCCTCTGAAATCTTCTCAGATGGTAAACTTTTATGAAGGCAAGCGCAAACTGAAATCAGCATTGTCAAAACCATTAACCACACTTTATTTTTCAGCCACCACGATCTTGATTTGGTTTTTGTATGACTCATCTCCGATTATGTTTAATATATAAATTCCAGGGTTAAGATTATCAACAGTAAATGACAAAGTCTGCTTACCTGTTGGCAAATAATCATTGAATAATTTTTTGATTAGTTTGCCATTATCATCCAACACTTCAATGTTAATCTTTTGACCATTTGACAAGATAAATTCATGAGTGAAAGCATCCTTTAATGGCAATGGAAAAGTTTTACTGACAGGTCTTTGATTTTCCGGCATTTCAGTTGCCGTTTTCACTGCATAAACCTTAGCTATTTTACTGCGAAAAGTGTGGTAAGTGTTGAGCGAACCAACGTTTCCTCCATAACAACCATTCATCCATATTGCCGGGTAAGTAGCATTGGTATATTGACGACAAATTCCGGTATAATCTCCCCACCTTTCAGTAGTTGACGTTATTAAGTCAACATAAGTGTCCCCTTCTTG
This sequence comes from Saprospiraceae bacterium, assembly GCA_016787375.1. GTDB lineage: Bacteria > Bacteroidota > Bacteroidia > Chitinophagales > Saprospiraceae > JAEUUM01. The sequence goes on along the minus strand of JAEUUM010000181.1, from coordinate 562 downwards.
CACCAAAGTTGATGATGACCAATCCATATTTTGATCACAATGAACAACCCTAAATTCGGGATAGATGTCGTCGCCACTTCTGAGAAATGCAATCATAACAGATTTGTCCGTAGCCTTATTGGCATAGGAAGCCACCGCAGGATAAGCATAGTCATAACTGCCTTGTAAACCAAAATTTGAAGATTCTGCATTCATGCTTTGGACAGAAATACGATGATAATTAATACCGTTCCAGCCATCGCCAATATTGGTAAGGTGTACAGCATGAACAATACCATCAAGATAAAATCCGCTCAGCATCCGGCAATCGCCAACATCCAACAAATCACTCGTACCATACTGACCTGCGTTTCCCCCAATACCATATACGGGAACATCAACCTCGTAACTAAATAGTTTTGGGTTACCAGAATATGCATCGTTGATATACCATAATCTGAGTCTTGATTCACCACCTGATTTGCTGCTCACAAAATACATTCCAGGTCCATAATTACCCTTTAGACCATATGATACCGGTAAAATGGAAAAAGCATTAAATGGGTCATTTGACAAATTAGAA
>JAEUUM010000139.1 GCA_016787375.1 Saprospiraceae bacterium | reverse complement strand
ATGGTTTGAGCAACCTCCGGGTGAACCTTCTGACACATTGAGGCGGCTGTTGTGTTATATTTCTGATCCCGCAGGTTCGGATAATTACTATCGCTATTTTACTTCAGTTAATGACGGAGCATATTCAGCGGGAAGGAATTCAGTTACAGATGACAAGTTTTTTGATGGTTTAAGGTTTAAGTTTCCACTGGCAAGAAGAAACGCTCCTGATGAAGAGTTCGATCCCGTTACTTTTGGTTTGTTTCGAATTGGAGAAAAAGCTTCAATAAAATGGGTAAACATGGACAAGGACCATTTTGATTATTGGAATACACTCGAATTTAACAGATCAAATCAAGGCCCATTTTCCAGTTATACAAGGGTCAAAACAAATATCAATGGTGGTCTTGGAATCTGGGGTGGGTACAATGTTAATTATTACAATTTAATCGTAAAATAAAATGACACAAAAGAAAGTAGATCATTATTCTGATATTGTCCTAAAAATTGGTTTGGATGAATCGAATATACCTGTTGAAATTCAATGGCAAGCTCAGGATAATCCGAATCCTGACGGGCCTCAGTTGTGCAAAGCTTTTTTACTCTCGCTTTTTGATGAAACCAACAAAGATACCCTCAAAATAGACTTGTGGACATCGGAAATGCAAATGATAGAAATGGACAGATTTATGTTTCAGACACTTAGAGGATTAGCAGATACCTATCTTAGAGCAACCAATAACAATAAATTGTTCGCAGAAATGCAGCAATTCATCACCTATTTTGGAGAACAAACTGAAATTTTACCAAAAGATAATTCTCTTTCGATAGAATAATTGTTTTAGAAAAAATCTTCTAATTAGTATCTCCCGGCTGGTTTCTTGAATTTTTTCTTGAAATCAGGTCTGCTGCTGCTTTTGACTTCCGTAAAATTACGATGTTTCTTAGAAGGTGAAAATTGAGAATTAATTCCTTCCTCTGATAACCTAGCCACAATCTGTTTGCCATTTACTTTTAAGGTGCTAAATCTCTCAAGCAATTGGTGAGTGTATTTATGGTCTACTTCTACTATGCAATATTCGTCTTTGAGTTCAATTTTACCTAGAAATCTATTTTCCACCTGCCCTTTGTTGCAAAGTAAGCCAACCATTTTGCCAATATCAAACCTGTCTTTCTTACCAATGTTGAAATACAATGTTTCACCTTTCTCTCTGCTACCACCTCTAGGACCAGATTCTGAGCGCACTCCTTGAGATCTTCTTTCAACTCCGGCTCCTGAAGACCGGTCTCTGTCTCTTTCCTTACGATTGAGATCTGGCGCATCTTTATAATATTCCAGAAACCTGTTGAATTCAACTGAAGCAAATTTTTTGATAAGTTCTTCTTTATCTAAGTTCTCAAGAGAAGCATATACTTTGTCCCAATATGGTGCAATTTGTTCTTCCTGAACTTCAACATTTACTACTTTTTCCATTAAAAGCAACAATTGTTGTTCACATACCTCTATTCCGGTAGGAACAGGCATTTTTCTAAATCTTGTTTTCAAAAATCTCTCAAGAGAAGTAATACGCCCCAGATCTCTTGGTGAGGCAATTAATATTGATGTTCCTTTTTTACCTTGTCTTCCGGTTCTTCCACTTCGATGTGTATAATACTCTATGTCATCCGGTTGGTTATAATGGATAACATGGGTAATATCATCAACATCAATACCTCTTGCAGCAACATCAGTCGCGACTAATAATTTAAGGGTTTTGTTCCTGAATTTTGCCATTACCCTGTCCCTTTGTTGCTGACTCAGGTCACCATGTAAACTATCTGCAACATATCCTTCCTTCATCATTCTTTCAGCTACCTCTTGAGCGTCAAGTTTGGTACGACAGAATATCAAACCAAAAATATCAGGAGTAAAATCTACAATTCGCTTTAAAGCTTCAAATCTAAAACGTTCCTCAACAACTATGTAAGTATGGTCAATGTTTTCGTTGATGGTATTTGATTGGTTTGCAGTAAGTTCTGTGGGACTATTCATGTACTTACTGGCAATCTTTCTGATGTCATGAGAGAAGGTTGCTGAAAACAACCAAACAAACTTTTCGTCAGGTGTGAATCCCAAAATATGTTCTATATCGTCCCTGAAGCCCATATTTAACATCTCATCTGCTTCATCAAGAACGATGAAACGAATGGTACTAAGGTCGATGGTTTTACGATCAATAAGATCCATTAACCTACCTGGAGTGGCAACAATTATATCCGCTCCTCTTTTAATGTCTCTCATTTGGTTTACGATGGATGTTCCACCATATACTGCTACAACATTATATCTCTCTCCTTTAGGGAGGAAATTTTGCATATTTTCAGCAATTTGAACGCAAAGTTCTCGGGTAGGACTTAAGATAAGTGCCTGAACACTTTTTGAACTCGGGTTAAGCTGTTGAATAAGTGGCAAACCAAAGGCTGCAGTTTTACCAGTACCTGTTTGAGCTAGAGCAACGACGTCTCCAGGATTATTGAGGACATGTGGAATTACCAAAGATTGTATCGGAGTTGGTTTTTCATAGCCCATTTTAGTTATCGAATCAACCAGTAGGGGGGCTAAACCTAATTTTTCAAATTCATTCATAACACAAAGATACAGATTTAATCACAGCATTAAAAAAATTTAAGAAAAAATAATCTTGTATATACGAAATATTATTTTGCTATTTCAAGTAAACTGCTTGGCATTTGGCCTTGGTTTTATTTTTATTTACAAGTATTAGGTCATCACCTTTTATTTCATACGATAATGGTCCCTCTATAAAATCAAACCAAAGCGGCTCTCCATTATAATCCGGGCAATACATTCTAGTGGAAATCATCTTTGAAAATTCTATACCCTTTGATCCGGATAGTGCATATTTTCCGTTGAAAGTATTGCATCCTGAATGCCCCCTAACTACATCAGAATCAAGATCCAAAATAAAATGAAGTTCACGTTGATTCTCTAATTGCTGAATTTTGTGGTCTCCAATTTGAAGGATTTTCCAGTAAGTATTTTGCAAAGTTGAATTTGGTTTATCCACACTTGAATTATTTATCTTTTTTTGACAAGCGATTTGGCTAAAAAAAATAATAAATATCAGATATTTGGGGCTTAAATTTTTTTTGAATGCAAGTAAGAAATTCATTTTATAGTTTGGCTTTGGTTTTATTGGTTGTGACCATTACAAATAAAGGATGTAAGATAAATCAATCTCCGGAATTTAAGAGTATTAGCAACTTAAGTATTACTGATTTTTCGCTAAGTAATATAAAAATAGCCAGTAATGCCAACTTCGTTAATCCGAATGATATAGGTATCACTTTGAAAAAAGTTGAATTAAGTGTTTTTGTAAACGGCAAACCTATCGGTTCCATCAATCAAGTCAAGTCAACTAAAATTGGGGCACGTGCAGATTTTGCAATTCCACTCCAGATTAATGTGGTTCAATCTAATTTGTTTAATGCCATTGGAGGAATCTCCGGTGCTTTCGGAGCATTATTTGGAAAAGAAATTGATATTGAATATAGAGGAAAAATAACCGTTAGTAAGTTTTGGATTCCCATTTCATTGCCAATAAAGTACAACATGAAGTATAAACTATAGATTTATGATTTTTGTAAATGACAAAAATACATGGTATCTGAGCCAAAATTATATCCTTCAAACAGCATTTCCTTTTTTTTACTAAAACCTAATTCTTTTACGGCCCAATCTGTAACCTCCTCATTCTCTGTTTTGAACATAGAGCACGTTAAATAAAAAATTGAACCATTTTTTTCAAGTTGCAGGGTTAAATTTTTTAAAATTTCCTGTTGAAGTTTTTTGAAAACATTTAATTGTTCAGGTTTAAAATAATACATTTGCTCAGGTGTTCTACTCCATGTGCCTGACCCTGAACATGGTACATCTGCCAAAATATATCTCCATTTCACGGGCCACAAGTTTTGAGCTTCTGTTCCAGTAAGATCCAATACTTTTGTATAAATATCATGGTATCCCGACCTCGCCATCCTAGTTTCAAGGTTTTGTATTATTGAAGAGCGTATATCGGTACAGGTCACCCGAAGTTCGGGATCTCGGTCAAGTAAATAAAGAGATTTTCCTCCCGAACCGGCACAAGCGTCCCAGATGGCAGCTGCTGGGTTAATTTCAATTTGCTCTGAGCACATTTGGGAAGCCAAGTCTTGTATTTCAAACTGTCCTTTCAGGTACATGTTGGTTTTCTCCAAACCCTTGGGGTTTTTTACATAAAAAGCATTTGGTAAACCTTGAAATTGATTCAAAATAAAGCCTTCATTTTCAAGACTACTTTGTATCTGAAGCAAGTTTTTTCTTAAACGTATCCACACATGAGGTTTCTTATCCAAATTAGCGAAAAACTTGCTTTTATCAATATTTCCGGAAAAAAAAGTTAAAAAAGGAAAAAGATCATCTTTGTTTAAATTGAACTTTTCTTCAACAGCTGATAACCTGTCACTGAAATTCTGTGAAAAATTGTTTATTCCTGTTTTTTCATAAATCACTTCATTCCATTGGGTCTGATCATTTTGAAAAAGGTACATTCCAAGTGTGAGTCTGACATCAATAGGCAAGTTGATTCCGAATTTTGCCATTCTGTAAAAGTTATACATCAGATCAGAAATTGCAGTACGATCTTTTGAACCATATTTTTTATTTTTTTGAAACTGCTTTTTAAGAAATGCAGATAATGGCTCATTACCGGTATAATTCGAAACCATTTCTGTGACTATCCTCAGGCGGCTGTTCAATACTTTTTCACTCATAATGTAAAATTACTTTTCTTTCACAAATAACTTGTTTTCCTTTTTTAATTATTTTCCTTTAATTTTGCGGCGTAAATCATAAAATAATGGGAAGAGCATTTGAATTTAGAAAAGAAAGGAAATTTAAGCGTTGGGGCAAAATGGCGAAATCTTTTACCAAAGTTGGTAAAGAAATTGCCCTTGCAATTAAAAACGGTACTGCAGATCCTGAAACCAACGCCAAACTTAGATTAGCCATCCAAAACGCTAAGGCATGTAATATGCCAAAAGATACTGTTGAAAGGGCAATAAAGAAAGCAACTTCAAAAGATGCCGAGGACCTCAAAGAAATTACCTACGAGGGTTATGGTCCATATGGAGTTGCCATTGTAGTTGATACACTGACTGATAATCCTACCCGAACTGTAGCCAATGTCCGTTCATATTTCAATAAAGGTAATGGATCACTCGGAACAACTGGTTCACTGGATTTCCTTTTTGATAAAAAATGTGTTTTTAAAATTAATCTTGACCCGAATACCGATATGGAGGAATTTGAATTTGAAGCCATAGACTTTGGGGTCGATAGTATCGAAGGAGATGAAGAGGGTGTATTTTTATATGGCTCATTCGACGCTTTTGGAACAATACAAAAATTTTTGGAAGATAAAGGAATAGAAATTATTACAGCTGAGTTTGAGCGTGTTCCAACTGATACCAAAGACTTGACCCAATCGCAGCAAGATGAAATCATGAAAATGATTGGTAGAATGGAGGAAGACGACGATGTACAAAATGTATTTCATAATATGAAATATACCGGAGAAGAGTAATTCTTTTCCGGTTTACAGTCTTCTTAATTAAAAATTCATTCCCCATCCCAACCTCAAGCCAAACGAATTGTTTTGTTGTTTGATTGGATAATTTTTTACCGAATTGTTTATCAGATCTTTACTGTAGAAACCTTCAAGGAATATACCTTGGTTTGTTGATAACTTGTACTCTGATTTGATTACCAACTCACCCATGAGTAAAATACCTGATTTGTAAGTAGGTTTCTCTGTTAGCAGAACAATTTCAGAATCTGAATTGATAATTTTACCACTCGCATTTTGATAAATACCCGGGATGAGACCGAGAGAGGGTGAAACATTAAATTTGCCCAAATCGATCATAACAGGGGTGCAATAAATCGGAATTTGTATTGACCTTAAATAATTATAATTCCTTACAATCCTGTGATAACTCTTAATAACAGAAGCTGAAAGGTAAGTTGTTTGTATATCTCCATTTACAAAATAATTTAACACAGGCAATTGAACGGTATCTTGTGTCTGCCATTTACGATCAAAATCAAACCGGCTGTTCAGTTGATTGTATTGCAAACCAAGTGCAAAATATTTTAAAAAGCCTTTATGGATTTTAAACCTAAACCCAAATTGAAACAGATCCAGTGGAGTCTCAGTTTCCAATCTTTTTGTAAGTAAAGCTGTCGATATTGAATCATTTGCTAAGTATGAGGGGATCCATGAGCCGTATCCTATATATGCACCAAGGTAATATGGAAGTACAACTTTATTTTCATCACCAGCTTTAGGAGTTAATGGAATAGTAAATTTGCTTAATTTCTCGCTTTGAAAATTTGAAATAACTAGGTCTGAACTTTGAAGCGGATCTAAAAATACTACTGATTCAATCAACCGTGATGGTAGATCATTGCTTGACTGATTTAGCTGAATTGGCGAAATGAGCCTGGAAACAGAGGGTTCTGCAATTAATTGGGATGTTTCCTGATCATCTGAGGAAAATTTGGTTTTGCTAAATGGGGCTGTTGAAGTTATCTTCTTTGTATCAAATTTTACTTTTGAATCAGTTTTTTGAATGTCAACAGAGGATTGAATTTTGGGTTTTATAACATTGGTTTTCGGTTTTAACGGATTTTTATTTGCTACCAATTTTTTTGGTGTGAATTTTTCAGGATGTAGTTTTTGGCTTGCATTTACCAACTTCATAATTGAGGATGAATCATGCGATTTGGCATTTACTGTTTTGGATGTTTCAGATTCTAAGTCAGTCGATTTGTCGTTTGAGAATGAAGTGTTATTTGGATGGGTGGCGTTTGTTGATGAAATATTCTTTACGGTGCTTTGAGTATATAACTTCTGGTTATCCTTATGCTGAATAAATATTACGCCTAAGCCTAAAAATAGGGTAAAGCCTAAGATCCAAGGCCAGATAAGCCTTTGATTATCTCTTTTATTTTGCAGTTTTTCCCAGAAGAGTTCCGAATCATGAGGAGATGAGTGCCCATCAACCTGATGTTTCATGTTTTCTTCAAATTCTTTCCAATTCATTATAGTAAACTTGAACTTGTTCTTGTAAAATTTTTCTTGCTCTTGCCAATTGTGATCTTGATGTTCCTGATGATATTCCAAGCATTTGACTGATTTCCTCGTGCGAATATTCCTCAAATACATAAAGGTTGAAAATCTCTCTGTACCCGGCTGGTAATTTTTGTATCAATTTCATGATTCGCTCAAAATCCATATTCTTAAAAGCATCCGGTACTTGTGATTGATTTTCATCAAAACTGTCTGTACTAATTTCAAACCTTATGTGTTTTTTCCTGAATTCCTTTAAAGCAGTATTGACAACAATCTTTTTTAACCAATTTTCGAGTGAGGATATTTCATTCTTAAAGGTGTAAATGTGTTTAAATATTAGAATGAAAGCTTCCTGTAAAATATCTTCAGCCGCTGAAGAATCGGGTGCATATCTTCTCGCAACTGATAAAAGGATGCCACTGTAATTTACCACAAGTAACTTTTGGGCTTGGGGCTGGTTAAGGCAACATCCTTTTACGATTGATTGTATATCAGTTGGCTTTTGCATTCAGAATGCTGAATATTTTTTGTTTTAAAAAAATGTGCCCCCAAATTAGTTAAATTTAACCAGGGGCACATTTTTATTTGTCCTATTTTAGTTTTGCCTTAAAACTTATCGCATAAGGAGTTTGCAAACCTGAAATGTTGTCTATGTGTGTCCCATTTAAAGTACCGGATGAATATTGACCCACTCCTCCAAAATTTGTTAAAACCAATTTATCTGCCAGATTACACCCACAACCCGTTGAGCAGAAATCACAGAAAATAGACTTAAACTTGTTGTTCTGATCAATGATTGTACAATTTAAAATATTCATGTCGGCTATAAGTTGGTTTGGTGTTTTGAATATTAGGTTAACATATGTGCTATCATTTGCACTACCCTGTAATGAGAAATATCCTACATCCTCCTGAAAACCA
>JAEUUM010000060.1 GCA_016787375.1 Saprospiraceae bacterium | reverse complement strand
ATACGGTATGTCAAATGGAGGAAAACCTGATGTTTCTGACAGATTTAGTCAAGGAGGCAGGAAAAATTACTATTTTAATAATTCAAAAACACTAAGAGGGTATTTTAATGTCTATGCTAAACTTACTGATAACATTGCAGTAGCAACTGGAGTTGGGCAGTGGTTGTGGGGTCAAGGTGCAGTGAAATACACAGAGCCATACGCTCAGGTATTTGTTGGATTTTGATAAATTAACTTCTTAAAAAAGCAAAAAAAATTAATATTATGAAAACTAGATATACATGTTTCTTACTTTTTGTTTTGATGTTTGGTCAACATTTAACCAAAGCTCAGACACCAACTGATGCGTTTATTATGCAAAAAGGTCAAATATGCGCAGCACTGCCATATCAACACGAATCTTGGAATAAGTATTGGGAAGGCACACTATTCAGAGAGAATAAAAACCTTGGTACAGTAACATCGCAAACTATAATGCCCATGTTTGCTTTGGGAATACACAATCGTTTAAATATTATTGCATCACTGCCTTACATTAATCGTGAAGCTTCTGCAGGCACGCTTAAAGGCGAAAGCGGTTTTCAGGACTTATCAGTTTGGTTAAAAGCTCTACTTTTTAGTTATAAGGCGGGAGATAAACATTCGTTGGATGTAATGGCATCTGCGGGATTTACAGCACCGGTTGGTGGTTATTATGCTGACTATTTACCACTTTCCCTGGGAATGGGGGTTAATGTTTTTAATACCCGTTTGATTTTGAATTACAGACACAATAGTGGCTTGTTTGCAAGTGTAATGGGTGGATACGATTTTAGAAGTAACCTAACGACTGACAGAACAAATTATTTCATTGACCAACATTACCTAACAAATGAATTATATATGCCAAATGTAATGTTCGCTGGTTTTACTGCCGGTTTTAATAACGAGTTGACAAAAGTTGAACTTAGATACAATCTGATGAATACCAATGGAGGTTTCGATATCAGAAGGAATGACATGCCGTTTCCTTCAAACAATATGGATATGGGAAGGGTAGAGTTTTTGTATCAACAGAGGATGCCATTTTATAAACCTTTGGGCATCATGCTTACCGCAGGATATACAACTTCAGGAAGAAACGTTGGCAAATCAACATCATTTGGTGCCGGTATAGTTTACCTAGCCAATTTATGGAACTAATCAATTCAGTTAATTTTTCAAATCGAAATAATATGAAAACGAATAAAATAATTTTAATAACTTTTATTGCACTCGGATTTGTTTATGCTTGCAATAAAGACATAGATGTACAACCTGAGATTTCAGCATATACTTTTGATAATGTCGATGCAAATGGTGGCACGTGGGACCCTGTCTTTTTAACAAGCATTGATGATATCACAATAGCTTCTCCCGAATCTGTGACATCTGATGCTTATAAGGCTGAGCTGGCTGAAGTAAAAAATGCATCTTCAAATCTGACTTCTGCTCAAAAGGCAGCAATTGAATATTGGGGAGGAAATGCGATTGCTCGTTGGGACCAGATAGCTCAAGCTATGGCAGCTAAATATAATTTGCCACCTGCAGAGGACGCTGATGGTACTTATCATCTTCCAAATTCAAAAGATCCGGGTACTTATCCATATTTCCCATTTGCTAATCCTCCATATGCAAGTCGTGCTTTTGCACATTGGAGTGCAGCAGAATTTGATGCTTTGATTGTAGCGTGGAAAAAGAAATATGAGTTTAACAGAGTGGCGCCATTTATTGCTGACCCAAGCATTTCAACAAGTTTGCCAAAACAGAATTTGCCTTCCTATCCTTCAGAAGATGCTGTAATAGCTCAAATTTCAGTTGATTTGTTGACATTTCTATTTCCGTTGGAGGCAGATTATATCGCACAAAAGGCTGCTGAACATAAGCAAAGTAGAATCTGGGCAGGTATGAATACACAAAGTGACATTACTGCCGGTGAGAATCTTGCCAAGCAAGTAAGTGCAAAATTTATAACAAGAGCAAAAAATGATGCAATGGGAAAAGCCATCAGCACACCTGCAATTACTGATTCACTTGCAAATAATGCTTTACAGAAGTTTGGTGCCAAATGGGTGAGTTTAGAAACACCTGCACGACCTGGTATGCTGCCTCTTTTTGGAAGAGTAAAGCCTTGGTGTATCCCAAGTGTTGAAGCAGTAAGACCCGGCCCACCTCCAGCAAAAGGCTCAGCAGAATATGAAGCTGATGTTCAGGAAATCAAAAATTTTGTTGACAATCCAACTACTGAAACCAGGCGAATTGCTAATTTTTGGGCAGATGGACCAAGTACTGCAACTCCTCCGGGCCACTGGAACGAAATTGCTGCAGAGTTGATTGTGAAATATAAAATGAATCCTCTGAGAAGTGCCCGAACGATGGCTTATATGAATATGTCTTTGGCTGACGCTGGCATTAGTTGCTGGGATACCAAATACTATTATTTTACACCTCGTCCATCTACGGCAATCCCGGGTTTAAAGACACTTATCGGAGTACCTAACTTTCCGGGTTATACATCGGGGCACTCTACTTTTTCTGCTGCAGCGGCCACCGTTTTAGGTCATATCTTTCCTGCTGAAGCCTCAAAAATGGATGCTATTGCTGAGGAAGCATCAAATAGCAGAATTTATGGTGGAATACATTTCAGGCATGACTGTAAAACAGGCTTGGTTACTGGTAAAATAATTGCCAGCTACTCTGTTGCAGTTGCTGAAAAGGATGGTGCTGAAAAATAAATTAGAATACTAATCTTTACTATATTGTTCAATGCCTCTGATTTGTGTCAGAGGCATTTTATATTATTTCAATTTCCTGCTCTGATGTCAGATTGTCTTGAAATCTATGAAGTGAATTTTCTCTCGCATTTAACATTAAATCAAA
>JAEUUM010000051.1 GCA_016787375.1 Saprospiraceae bacterium | reverse complement strand
TCATTTTCTGCAGCAATCAGTAGAATTGAAATTCTACCACAGTTTTTTTTATTTAGTTTAGGTAAAAGCAAAGTAAAAAATGCAAGAAATGACTCATTTTGAAGATGCTCAAAATACATTTTTTTTTGTTCCAATGTCATTTCATCATTATAAAGCCAATAATCCGCCTTGTCCAAAGTATTAATCATGTAAAACAGATTCCCACTTAGAAATGCCCTTAATACAACGAAGGGAAATTTTCGAATGGCATTTAAAACCAGGTTGAATACTCCAAAATGAGGAACAGGTGCCATTAAAATTGCAGCAACACAAGAATTTTTTTGAAGGTACTTCTGAACAACCATTCCACCCATTGAATGTCCAACTAAAATTACTTTTTTCCCAATGTCTGAAAGAACTAGCTCCAAATGATTTAAGTAGTCTCTGAAGCATATCAAGTTTAATTTCCTATTTACCCGGTCTGACCCATGACCTGGAAGATCAATTGCATAAATCTCCCATCCTTTTTTGCATAAATCGTCAGTAATTGTATGCCAGTAAAATGAATCATGCCAGGCGCCATGAATAAAAATTAATGGGTAGGGATAAAGAATTGATTCAGGTACTTTATGAAATGCAATCATATCTGAGTTTTGATTAAAATTCAATCAGTTTGCATTAGATCGCTCATTTATACCGGATTTGTTTCTAAAATTTCGTGGTAAATGTTTGAGTAACTCTTGTCTAAACTTATGAAAATCAACAGTAATTGAATGACGTGGCGTATCAATTTGTTTGTAATGCGGATTTTGGATTTCATCTTTAATTTTCTCTTTAATATTGGCAGGTCTTTTCCACAACCCTGCGATTTCACGCGCCATTATTTTGGATTGTAATTCAGAACCAGGCCATATGCAACCTAAGGGTTGAAAAAGGCCGATAAAATATAGATTTTTAATATCTCCGTGCAGCATTTTAAGATAAAGAGGTACTTTACCCTCGCTGAAATCAATTAATGATTTTTCAAAAAAAGGATGAGTAATAATATATCCCGTGCAGGCAATGACATAATCGTATTGTTCGGTGGTATTATCCTTGAAAACCACCTTATCTTTTTCAAAGCTTTTAATATCAAGTCTCGGTTTGATTTTTCCATGATTAATCCGATATAATAGTTCATCATTGATGGTAGGGTGAGAACCTACAACCGATATTTCCGGCTCAGGTAAACCATAGTTTTTATTTGGTCCGGTAATAATACGAACTGTCATGTCTGCCAATTTCGCCCGTATCCATAAAGGCAGTTTGAATTTCACAAATCGACTCATTACCATATCTGAAGGAATGCCAAAAAACATCTTTGGTAAAATCCTGTAACCTCTTCTCCAGCTAATATCAACTCTTCTTGCTACTCTGCTTGTTTCAACTGCTACATCACAAGCTGAATTCCCACCACCAATTACCAAAATACTTTTTCCTTTAAATGGAGCTGCATTCTTATAATCATGGGAATGTATCAATTTACCGGAATATTCTTCCATACCAGAGTATGATGGATAACGTGGATTCCAATGGTGACCGTTGCAAACTACAAGATGTGTAAAAATCTCTGTTTGGAAAACCCCGGATTGTTCGATTTCAACTTTCCAATTCTCATTCACAAGTTCACAGGATAAGACTTTTGTTTTGAATTGAATTTGAGGCAACAGACCAAAATGTGCAGCATAAGCCTGAAAATAATCTTTTAACTCCTGATGCGAGGGATAGTTGGAAACAATGGTACCGGTATTTTTATAATGATCATCCCAGGTATAGTCTTCATATTGTGAAAGTAGTTTTGAACTGATGATGTGGGTAGTTTCAAAAACACTTGAATGTGAAGTCTTTTCTGAAAAGATCCAATTTCCTCCTACCTGATCATTTAAATCATAGCATTGCACTGCAATATTAAGATCGAGCAAATTTTTCAAAGCAGCAATGCCTGATGGCCCTGCTCCAATTACGCAAACTCTGGTTTCTAGCATGACTTTATCAATGTGTTTTTTAAATCTTTTCGGGCTCTAACCGATATTTTAAACAATTTAGGAACTTATTAATAATTAATGCGTTATCTTTGCAGTAAAATTATTTCAACGATTTAATCTTCTCCTTTTATTGTTGAGCAACAACCATATAATTATATGGAGTTTTAATCTATTTATTAATCATTTATTTTTTCAATGACATTTAATGACCTGGGTCTGATTGACCCGATCAAGAAGGCCTTATCAGATGAGGGCTATCTTACCCCAACGCCTATTCAACAGCAATCTATACCAATTTTATTAAAAGGAAATGATTTGTTAGGATGTGCACAAACAGGTACCGGAAAAACTGCTGCATTTGCGATACCAATAATTCAATTTTTATACAATAAACCTTCTCAGGATTCAAAGAAACAAATCAAA
>JAEUUM010000033.1 GCA_016787375.1 Saprospiraceae bacterium | reverse complement strand
TATTCGTTCCTTTTACTTGTAAAGTCATATTGCTCCCTTCACATACGGATTGGGTCTGAGGTTGTAAGGTAATTACTTGATTTATTGGCACACAGGCGATAGCAGTAAATTGAAAACTATCTATCGCTAAACCATGATCATTCCCTGCATCATTTAGGTCTTTCCATCGAATCCATAAAGTTGCTCCACTGCTCCATCCTAAAGAAGAAATAACTCCCCCTATATTGGCTACTTTTCCGGCGGTGTTTCCAACAACAGATGCGGCAGTCGCCCCCACTACAGGAGATGTGAAGTCAAATGCAGTCCCGGCTACATTCCATGTGGTTACGGAAGAAAAATTTGTTCCCAAGCCATATTCTAAAGTCAATTTTTGGGTACTGGTATTACCTCCGTTTCTCCATTGTTCACCGTCATATTGAATCATAATGGAATCAATCGTACTCGATGTATTGTTGGTAAACGCTACCGATAAATACCCTGCCACTGCTCCAGACGCAGGGGAACCAAAATATGCGCCTCCTGATCCGGTGCTGCCTAAAGCTCTTTCCGAATTGGACGCCGCTCCAAAACTGTAATATGAACCCGTATTGGATGATCCTATATCGGCTATATAGGTTGCTAATGCTGCTCCGGTTCCATTGTATAAATACCAACCTGTTATCGTAGAATTGTTCGTCCAAGAGATTCCAGTACCAGTAGAGGCTAGAGAATTAAAATTTTGCGTATAAGTAAGATTCCCGGTAGAAATACCTATTTGAGAATAGTTGAATTTGACCAAAAATAAAAGGAGTACTATATATGTAAATCTGCTATTTAAAAATATAAAATACATTAGCTAAAATTTAAGACCACAAAACTAATCTCATTAAATTATTCAATATATTAAGGTTAGATTATCAATGTTTTTTAAGTAAAATCATCCCTAATTTTCTCCTTTTGTTGATTTTATTGCCAATACATCATAAAAAATGCTAAAATAATAACATGCTGTTTTATGAAACACAAACAAATAGCAGCTTGGTGAATAGTGGGGTTTTTAGCACAAATGTTTCATACGAAGCACTTCAGCCGTCATATTGCCAAACCGATGTTAGCGGTTCGTTGTTTTCAGTTTATATTTATTTACCCGTCATTGTTTTAAATTTTTCAATGTCAAGAAATATTATTCCCCAATTATGTCCGTCTAAATCCTCAATATTTCGAATTTGCATAAAGCCTTCGTCCATAAGTTTTGTTGGTTCTGTTCCTCCTGCTTTCAAACCTTTCTCCATAATTTCATTCACCTTATCAAGACTTTCTACAGGAAGTGTAAACGTTGCAATTCTGTTTTTTTTAGGGTCAGCTATATTTTTCTTCTCTCCAGTCTTGGACATCTCGAGTGTCTGAAGCATTACATAAATGTGGTCAGTCCAAACCATACACTTTTGGTTATCAAATGTAAACAAAGGATTAACCGTAAATCCTAATTGTTTATAGAAGTTCATAGAAGCATCTACATCTTTTACGGGTAAATTGATAAATATTTGTTTCATTGTTCCGGAGTTATTTATGTTTCCTTTATCTCTTAGGGTGTCCATTTACAAAGTCTGTTAACGGTTTGCAGCTTGGTGAATGGTGGGATTTTTAGCACAAATGTTTCATACGAAGCACCTCATCCGTCATATTGCCAAACCGATGTTAGCGGTTCGTTGTTTTCTTTGTCAGTTACTTTCAACATATTTTTTAAAGTTGTCTAAGATTACTTGCCATCCTTGTTGTTGCATCTCGACAGGGTTTTCATTTTCAGCATCAAAAGTTGTGGTAATAGAAGTTTCATTCCCCGTGGTTATAAAAATCGTTGTTGCTTTACGTCCGTCCGTCATTGTATAAGTCAATTCATGCTTTTCAATAACTACGTCATAAATGGCTTCAAAGTCAAAACCGAAGCTGCCGTCTTTTGCTTCCATTCTAGCTATATACTTACCCCCAACTTTCAAATCATTTGAAGCTGTAGGACATTGCCAAGTATCAATTGCAAAGTTCCATTTTGTAATGTGTTCAGGTTTTGTCCAACTGTCCCAAACTTTTTCTAGGGGTGCATTTACCAAGGCTGATATTGTAATTTTTGTTGCCATGCGTTTTAATTATATTGTTAATGATTAATTTGAATTTTTTGGTCCCTCATAGTGCAAGTGTTTAGCGCAGCGTCACTTATGTGGCTATAATACAATCGCTGTATTTGCAAGATTGTCATATGTATAATCCATTCCACTATCTCAACACTCACAATAATATATTCTTTCTTTGTAAATTTATACTTTCTACTCATTTTTCAAATTCCTTTATTCTAAAGCACAAGCGACGCTGCGCTAAACACTCGCGCTAGAGTGGTCGTCCGCCAGCATTACTGCTAACTCTACAAAATGCTAAGTTAATCGAAAACTTCAATTTTAATCAAAAAAACAACAATGGAATTTGGTCTGGATAAGATAATTGCGGAGGCTCACAATACGTCTGTAAAATCGCGTGTTGTCGGGTGGCAACACCTAATAAGGCGAACAGGTGCTCTTCCGTCCGAAGTATAGTTGTGGTAAGTTTGCAGTTAACCCGTTTGGTCGCAAAAATAAACTTGTGAAAAATGTGGGGACTTTTCTTTAGGTGACCAATAATGCGCTATTAAAAAAACGTTTGCAATATTGGCGCGCAGCGTTTTTAAGAGTGTATTATTAGATTGTTTGCTTCTATACTTTCAAACAATTCAGTCAAGAAAACTTCCGCTAATTTGTCAGTAGCCGCTTTGTCCAAAGCATTGCCTTTATCATCAAACGATTTAGCAACATTGGGAACTGGAAACATATTGGTAACTGTCCAAGCTCCGATTTTCCATAAAATAAATTGCAATGAAACTAACGCTTGTGAACCACCAAATATACCTTCTGAAACTGTTCTAATACATATAGGTTTACCCTGCCATTCATCATACAAAAGGTCGATGACATTTTTTAAACTGGCAGGAAACCCACCGTTGTATTCGGGTGTTACAATTATAATTCCGTCCGCTAATTTTATTTTGGCAGCAAAATCTAAAATTTGTTCTGTAGGGTTTTGAAATGTTTTTAAAGTGTCTTCAAAAATGGGAAAGTTGTATTCTTTCAAATCTAGTATCTCGCAAGTAGATAAATTTTGCGCTTTCAAATAATTCTTAAAATATAAAGCTACATTATGACTTTTTCGTTCTCTTCTTACACTCGATGATATGATGGCTATATGTCGCATTATGGATTCAATTTTTTTCTGAAACCCAATCAATTGCTTGTTGCAGATCTTTATGTTCAAATCCCCTATATTCTCCAGGCATCAGATAGCTGAATAAATTTGTAAATTTTCTGATGGCTTCTACGTCAGAAACGATTGCCGCTTTGTTCCACTTGGATAAATGTTGTAGACCCATCATGGCATCTTTCATCCAAGCTCCAATAGTGAAATTTTTTAATGAAGTTTCAAGTACCAAAAGATAATTCAGTTGATCTGTTTTATCTATCAGTGCCTTTACTTTGGGTATTATGGTGTCTGTAAAATCTTTTTCCGTGATTTCACCTACTGCCTTGAAGCCAACTATGTTTAATGGTAAATTCTCTAAATGCTCTATCATATCAAATTGATTCACTATTTACGTTTTTATAAAATGCAGTACATCCGCATTGAGTTTTTCTTTTTCCGTGATAAATAATCCATGCGGAGCATTTGTATAGACAATGTATTTGGCATGCGTTATAAGAGCGGCTGTTTTGTCTCCTGATACTTTTATAGAAGCAATATCATCGGAGATATTCGTATCGGAGGATTTTGTTTTTGTAAAGTTCACGTTGGGTTTATTGTTAAGTGATTTTTTTTAAACCGTTATTGCACCTTCTTTACCTGTGATTAAATTTGTTCCTGTAACAACTGATGCCACCATTTTTAAAAAGTTAATCATTCTATTCCCGTCCGTATCCCAATAGTATGCGGTGGTTGGTTTTACTTTGATGATAGAAATGGTGGGATCGTCTTTGCCTTCTTTGAACCAAATTTTTGCAACGGGTGTCCAGAGTTCTTCAATAATTTTTTTATCTAGAATTATTTCTGCTTCACCATTTACTACTAAGTAGCTATTCTTTCCCGGATGCGAGAAAAAGAGCTGCACATGTTTATTGGTTAATATGTCTTTGTTTTTATCACTGTCCTTTTCACTGAAAAACCAAATATTCCCATGATCGCATACTTTTATTGCGGACATGGGGCAGCATGTAGATCCATCGTTTGTTTTTAAGTTAGTGCAAAAAAGGCAAATCATAATATCGTCCACCAAACTTTTTAGTTTGTCAATGGCTTCTTTGTCGTTCAAATTTCCAGTATTACTCATTTTGCTTTTTATTTAAGGATGATTACATTTTCTCACACTGTTTTTGACACAATAATGATTTGTCAAGATGTTTTCTTAGAGCTGGAAGAGTAGCGGCAGCCCATGCTTTGATATCTGAGTCTGTGCAATCGACAGCGGCCGTTTCAAAAAGTGCAATAGCTTCTCTATGTCCATTCACCATCATTTGACTATATTCTTTTCCAAAATCATTTCCTGATTTTTCGTTTAGCTTTTTGTAAGCATCTTTTCCGTTTTCGGTTTGCGATGTGGGAAGAGATATATTTTTTGTTTG
>JAEUUM010000030.1 GCA_016787375.1 Saprospiraceae bacterium | reverse complement strand
CCCTCGGTTTTTACAAATATGTAACCACTGTTCCATGCCCAATACATACCTGCACCGTCTCCGGCGGGGTCAAGTACTCCTGTTCTCTCACTTACCGGAGAAACACTTTTCAAGCTATCAACACCTACCATAAATCGTAATTCTTTGTAATCTCCGGCAGGTATATTTTTCAATTCAATTTCTGCGTTTTCACCTCCTTCTTCTTTTATTAGAAAATAACAACTATCTTTAGGTATTGTAAATACTGTTCCATCAGATTTCACCAAAGAGAAGTTGCTGACATAGTAATTAAACATAGAGAAATTCATCACATCTCCATTGGCATTCGTGTAATCTTTACCCAAAACCAATGTATTGCCATTGGCAACATTATCAAATTCAACAGTTATGGAACTTGTACCGGTTGGGGTGACATTATCGTCCTTTTTACATGAAGAAATGCTTACTAAAACAATTGACATAAAAGCCAAGACAGGTAATATAGATTTGTTAAACATTTTGATTTTTTTTAAGAATTTTAAAATAAGTATAAAACTTGAGCACTAAAGCGCCATTTCCCTGAGGTATTTCCTTCATTCAAATGCTGATAAAGTGCGTTTTGAACTCGGCATCCTACGGAAATATTTTTAACATAGGTATCAATACCAAGACTCGAAAGAAGGGATTCTCCTCCCGTAAACTCAACCGGTTTATTATATTTGGAGTCTGTGTTTGAGCTTTCATAATCAAGACCCAGATGTGGTAACATAGAAATGCCTTTAGACCGAAACCAAATAAAAAACCTGCCTGAGGCATATATCTTATCGCCTTGTTTATAATTTTTGGTGTTTTCTTGATTGATTTTATAATTCAAATCGGCATTCAATCCAAAGTTTTTAAATCTGGTTGTATAAATAGCATTCAGAATTACATCGGTTGTTCCTGATCCAGGTTGCAAGTTTTCGGGCAGCCTTTGAAAATTTTGTACCAAGTTATTTTTTCCTGATGGTAGTTTCAATCCGGCTCCAAATTGAAAGGTTTGCTTGAATACTCGACCTTCACTTCTACTATTGTCAAAAATCAAGTAATTAGCGATGATGGTTGCATCACCAAATTCATGGATTTGATTTACCGAATTACCTTCTATCCTCTTTGTGAATTGAAATGGTAAAATAGCATAAAGGTGAAGTCGTTTGGTGAGTGCATATCGTCCCCAAATCTCAGTAGTATTAAAATAATCTGATCCGTAACTTCCATCATCAGGATGAAGGCTTTTAAATTGGCTATATTTATACCTGAAACCTAGAAAGTGCGCTTGATATTGAGGCAATATTCCAAAAAAGTTACCCCCTGATGAACAACCACAAATATCACAGCCCTTTGCTACATAACTTGAAGTCATAAGCATGACAAAAAACAAAATTGTGTTTTTCATGAATGAAAATTTAATAAGTCAAAAAATACTTGGCTTATTAAACTTCCGGAGGGTTGAAGGTTTTTTGAAGATGTGGTTGAGATAGATTTAGCTCCAAATTGATGAACTGTCCAGAATCTTTATCCGGAGTTAAGTTTAAACAAACCAAAGAGATAATTTCAGGCTCAATAAGTACGAATTCCTGGAAATTTTTCAAATCCGGCATTTGGTCACGTTGCTTTTGTTCCGCATCTTTTAGTTTTTGAAACAAATAACACTTTCCATTGCAATGCAAGGCCGGCTTTAACTTATTAATGCAAAGATTTTGAGCGATGTATTCCTTTTTCATCCACCACATTGCAACCACCAATACCTTTGAAGATGATTGAATGAGTAAAATGGATAATAAAATAAATACTAAATACCTTTTCATTATGGTGCAAAGGTAATTGAATATACTTAAATGCCTTATGATTTGAATCATAAAATTTGAAGGATGTCAACTTCTTTTTTCCACAATTTTCCTACAATTCGTAGTTAGGCGTTAATTCTCCATGTCGTTCTGATGCATAAAATTCTGTGATGATTCTCACTACCTCTGCAGGTTCGTCCGTTATATCAAATAGTTTTAAATCTACTTCATTGATGTTGGAGGATTGTGTTAGCATGGCGTCTTTGATCCAATCTTTTAAACCTGACCAATATTTTGTGCCCACGCAAACTACCGGAACACGCGAAATTTTCTTAGTCTGAATCAAAGTTAAAACTTCAAACATTTCGTCAAGTGTACCAAATCCACCCGGCAAAACCACAAACGCTTGAGCGTATTTTACAAACATCACTTTTCTAACAAAGAAAAAACGATGTTTTAAATTTTTATCATAGTCAATATATGGATTATGGCTTTGCTCAAAAGGCAAATCAATGTTTAGGCCTACTGAAACACCTCCGTATAGCGATGCTCCTTTATTTCCAGCCTCCATAATACCCGGTCCTCCTCCGGTTATTATGCCAAATCCTTCCTCTGTCAGCAAGCGAGAAACTTCAACTGCCTGATCATAGTAAAAATCGTCAGGTTTAGTTCTTGCACTACCGAATATCGACACACAAGGGCCTATTTCATTTAGTCTATCAAAACCTTCTACAAATTCTGCTAAAACCTTAAACAATGTCCATGAATTTTCCCCCTTTATCTTTGTCCATTGACGCATGGATGGTCTGGGATTTTCAGTACTCATATCGTATTCTATTGATTATCAATAATTAAACAAAACAAAGCCCATCTGGGGAGACGGGCTTTATCAAATGAAACAGAAAGTTATAAAAAAATTATGAAACAGCTTTATATCGGTAATATTCTTTTTCAAGATATTGATGCATTTCGTCGATGCTATCAAACTTGTCAAATATCTCCTTAAATTTAGCCATACCGGTTGTTTTACTCGGAATGACATAGTTAAACACATCTTCTTCAGTAATACTTTCGCCACTTAAAATGATTAACCTCTCAACAACATTCCTGAGCTCACGGATATTTCCCGTCCATGAATATTTTTGGAGTGCTTTTATGGCTTCCGGACTTACTTTTTTAGCAGGTACCTTGTATTCAGCACAGATATTCTCTAC
>JAEUUM010000599.1 GCA_016787375.1 Saprospiraceae bacterium | reverse complement strand
CGCAGAATGTGTGAGCATTTCGGATATGAGGTAATTAAACTGGAAAGAGTAAGAATTATGAACATCAGCCTCAAGGGCATTCCGCTTGGGGAATGGAGAGATTTGACAAGCGAAGAAATGAATGGATTGATGAACATGCTTGCAAGCTCTAAATCAGAGCCGACTAAAAAAGTTTCAACTACTCCGTCACCCATTAAGAAGACATCACCTGTTTTAAAATCTAGGTCAGGATCCAAAAGAAAATTAACTGAAAGTTCAAGGCCTACAACCCTTAAATCAGAAGAGAATAATCAAAGCAAAAAACCAGTAAACAGGAAACCAAAGCCAGATGGTTCATTCTCTTCAAAATATTCAAAACCAGGCCCACCCTCTAGAAGCAGCAAGCCAAAATCTGGGAATTCTGCGCCAAAACGAAAGTCAGGCGGTGGTCGGCGTGGCAGATAATCAAAATACAAGCCATTAATCATTTTCATGTCCAAGATTTTGCCTGATTCTGAAGAAAAAATCAACTTGCACCCAAGGAGTCTGCATAGGGGAAAGTATGATTTTAAAGCGCTGGCAGGTGCATGTCCTGAATTAGCTCCTTTCATTATTTTGAATAAATATGGCCAAGAGTCTGTGAATTATTTTAATCCTGTTGGAGTTAAAATGCTCAACAAGGCTTTGCTCAAACATTTCTATCAAATCGATTATTGGGACATTCCGGATGGTTATTTGTGTCCACCCATTCCGGGAAGAGTTGATTACATTCATTATCTGGCTGATCTACTTCCCAACCCTGATGATGGCAAAATTGTCTCTGGCAATACCTTAACAGTTTTGGATATTGGTACAGGCGCAAACTGTATTTACCCATTGTTGGGCAATAAGGTGTACGGATGGAAATTCATCGCCAGTGAAGTTGATGATCTTGCCTATAAAAATGCTTTCAATATATTGAATAGCAATGGCATCGGACAAGACTTGATTGAAATTCGAAAACAGGCAGATAAAAATAAAATATTTAAAGGAATCATAAAGCCTGCAGACAAAATTGATTTTTCGATGTGCAATCCTCCATTTCATGCCAGCCAGGCAGAAGCAAATACAGCCAATCTCCGAAAGGTTCGAAATCTGAAAGGCAAAAAACCATCAAATCCTCAATTGAATTTTAGTGGCAGCAGTCATTTTCTTTGGTACAAAGGCTGTGAATATGCATTTATTGAAAAAATGATTCAGGAAAGTACCCAATTCAAAGATCAGGTTCGCTGGTTTACCACCCTGGTTTCAAAAGAATCAAATCTGCAGGGGCTCAAAAGTATTCTAAAAAAAATTAACCCTTCTGAATACAAAACAATTGAAATGGCACAAGGACAAAAGAAAAGCAGGCTGCTTGCCTGGAGGTTTTAATCCTGTTGTTTTGTCAATCGATATAGTTTATTTTAACAAAAGGCTTCGAATAGATTTGTTTGACCTTGTCATTTATTTGGTGATACTTTATCCTCTATCCTTGGTTTCCAATGTTGATAATGTTGAAAAATAATTAAAATTTATAATTTACTTATGTTGTATTATGTATAGTAACTAGCAACACCCTGTTGACAATTGAGAACATATTGAAAAAATATCTGTAATTGTAGGGTCTCAATTTTTATATTGACTAAAAAGTAGAATTATTCTAAATTATCATTCAATTCTCAAACTTATCTAAGTCTTGGTAAAAAACCTTTTTCAAACAACATCAAGCCTTGCGTACAAATTCTGATTTTAGAGCCATCGATCCAAATTCATCTATTTTACAATCAATATTATGGTCACTTTCGTAATTTAGGCGGATATTTTTGACTTTTGTACCTGCTTTGATGGGTTTTGCAGCACCTTTTACCGGTAGGTTTTTGATTACAATTACCGAATCTCCATTTTTAAGCTCATTTCCGTTTGAATCAATGATTTTTTTTTGCTCTGATTCATTTTGTTCGTTTGGATTCCATTCATATCCGCATTCAGAACAGGCATACATGTCATTTTCAATTGAATAACCATAAGGCGATTCGCATTTAGGGCAAGGTTTCATTATAATTGATTTTGTTTATAGGTTTTTTAATGACTCAACAACGTAATGGTAAATTTTTCAGTTGAGGGTAATTTATAATCTTCTAAATTTATTCCAATTCGAGTGCGTAAAGTTGAGCATTGCCTTTGATTTGCATAATGGGTGACAAGCAATTTTTCATATCTTTAGGCAATTTTAAATCAAATTGTTCCGGTTTGATGTACAGTTCATAATCAACCACTGCTAATTTTGGTCTAAAGTATATATTGCCATTGAACTCAACTTGTTTTTTAACACCGTGCAAACTCAATGTTCCCCTCATTTTAATGGCTTGTTTGAATTCCTTTTTTCTGTCCATTTTTTCGAATTCCAAAATCTTGACTGTCAAACGGATTTCAGGGAAACTATCAAATTCCAAAAAACTTTCTCTAAAAATTTTGGTGATTGAATCATTCTGACTCTCCACTGATTCCTTGTACACAACAGCCTCGAATTTGCTTGCATCTCCGTCAAAATTAGACAATGACCTGGTGGTAGAAGCCCAAAACTTGCACTTTTCTGAGGATAAATTCATAAGCATATATCCACCCGGACAGTACAATTTTTGAGCAAAACCAACTCCCATAAAGGATATAAATCCCAGAACGATAAATATTGACTTCACTTTTATTTGATTACGCTTCGAGAACAAATAATATCACCAAGACTACCGGTACAAACCCCTTTAATGGTGACCTCTGAGTTGGCCTGAAGTTTTAGCGCTTTTTCTACATCGCTTTGGTCCATTTCAGCAATGACCGTTGACATTGGGTCGTCACTGACAAAACTAAGTTTTACAGCACCTTTTTCATCTTTTCGTACCTCTGCAACCTTGCCGGTAACTTCTACCACCTTATCAAGATATTTGGTGTTGGCTGCAGCCTCATCTTTTTGATATTCTGCTACAAAATTTTGAACATTTGTAGTAAGATCCGCTTGCTTGGATTCTAAATTCTCTGCTTTTCTGTTGAATTGATAATAGCCATATCCTCCGACAATTATAGCCAACACAACTATTATTAAAATTACTTTTTTCATTAGTCAAATTTTATTTAAAGTTAACTCTTACCTGCGCTGTTTTATTTTAAAATATCAAACTAAAATTCTGATAAGGAAATGTTTTTAGCCAAGTAAGAAATTCTCATACATGAGCGTATTTCACACCGAATCTTTTGGCAACTCTCCATGCTCCCACCATTATCAGTGCACCGATAAAATAAGGCATAAACATTGCCATTCCATACAAAAACCCACCAAGATATGGTCCGATAACCCTTCCCAAACTGCCAACTGACATTGAAACACCAAGAATTTTACCCTGCTCATTCGGGTTCGCATTTTTTGAAATCAGGGAATTAATACTCGGAGTCAGGCAACCATTTGCAAGGGCAATCAATATAATCGCAATGCATTCAACCACATAAAAACCCGTCTCATAAGGAGCTGTCGGAATAATATATAAACCTGCTGCCATGAACAAAGATCCCATTACCAAGAGTTTCTTTTCACCAAATTTTCTGTTTAGTTTTTCAACAAAAAATCCCTGAACGATTACTGACATAAGACCAATGAAAGCAAACATTCCGGAAATTTGTGATTTTGAAAGGGCATATTTCTCAAACCAAAAAACGGAAATGGTTATTTGCATCATTGAAAAAGCAGTGATAAACAATAAACTTATGAACATCAGTTTACCCAAAATTGGTGTTTCTAATCCTTCTTTTACACTGATGAGCGGATTTTGAAACAAGGGCTTACCTTTTTGCTTGTCCTTGTGTGATTCTTTTAGAATTACCAACGCAAGCATTAGATTAAATAAGTTTAAAGCCATGGTT
>JAEUUM010000565.1 GCA_016787375.1 Saprospiraceae bacterium | reverse complement strand
GACTTTGAGAAGGCTCAGGCTATGAAAGATAAACTTAATTCTTTCGATGACTTTCAGGCAAAATCTACAGTTGTTAATCCCAATATCAGGGATGTAGATGTGTTCTGTATTGAAAGCAACGAGACCATCGCATTTGTCAATTACTTGAAGATAATAGACGGAAACATGGTGAATACACACACTCTTGAGCTCATCAAAAACCTCGATGAAGAAAACGAAGATCTGCTAAGTTACGCCATCGACGTGTGTCGTGAAAAATTCAACAGCATTTCGCCGGAGATAATTGTTCCTTTTCAAGTTGTAACCAGCGACCCTAACTTAATTGTGACTGTACCAAAAGTTGGAGATAAAAAGAAGTTGCTTGAAATGTCAGAGAAAAATGTGCGTTATTTCATCCTCCAAGAGCAGCAAAAAGCGGTGAATTCGCTCAGAAAACTTCCGGCTTACGAACGCATCATGAAGACCCTGCAATCAGATCTGCGAATGAACGCCTTGCCTATGCACATTGAATGTTTTGACAACTCAAACATACAGGGCACCAATCCAGTGGCATCATGTGTCGTATTCAAAAATGCAAAACCCAGTAAAGCCGATTACCGGCACTTCAAGGTAAAAACAGTAGAAGGACCAAATGATTTTGCATCAATGAAGGAGATTGTAACCAGGAGATACAAAAGGCTCCTCGAAGAACAAAAAGATCTGCCGCAGTTGGTGGTAATAGATGGTGGTAAGGGTCAGTTAAGTTCGGCTGTGGAGGCACTAAATGAGCTCGGTATTCTCAACAAGCTGACCGTAATCGGTATTGCAAAAAAATTGGAAGAGATTTTCTTCCCTGAAGATAATATACCTTTATACATAAATAAAAAGTCAGAATCACTCAAAGTAATTCAGCAAATAAGAAATGAAGCACACCGGTTTGCAATCAGCTTTCACCGCGACCAGCGTTCAAAGAACTTCACCAAAACTGCTTTGACCGACATCCCGGGTATTGGGGAAAAAAGTGCTCAAAAACTCTTAAAACACTTCGGTTCTTTTAAAAAGATCATGGAAGCTGATGAAGCAGAGATCAACAAGGTGGGTGGTACCAGAATTGCAGGTTTATTGAAAGCTTATTATAGCGCTGAAGAGGAAGAAAATATGTTATAAATCGGAATCAGATTTAAGTATTTTATCACCCTCCCAATATCCTCTTCAAATCAAGGTTTAGCAACACAGCTGGCATGTGTTTACGCAAACCTGCAACCATGGTCTCAAGTTGACTTACTTTCTCAGGCGATGATTCCAGATTTTTAACATAAGTTGAGATGGTTTCTGTAAGTTGATTTTTATCCATCATTCCTTCCTTACAAGCTGCTACAGCGTATATCCATGAAATTGTAGGTATATACGCAGCCTTGTTTTGATAACTTCTGTCTTTCTCAAGTAGGTTGAAACTCCGAACTACTTTAATGATTTTTTCATACTTATTTTGATTGAGAATCGCTTCAAGATAAGCTGTGAAAAAAATATGCCAACGATATTTGAATATTTCCTGACGATAAGCCTTCAGAAAGGTTTCTGCAAAATTTTCCGCGTTTTTAAATTGCTGACTATTCATAAGACAACGCATATAAAAAGAAATAAAGCCGATCTTGTTATGGAAAGAAGGTGTAAGCCGCATTTCAGGATATGCTTCGCGCATCATGTTGAGCGCCTCCTTGTTTTTGTTTGTACGCAAAAGTATGGCACAAAGGTTGTTGACATAATGTATATAGTCATTGTTTTTCTGACGGATGGACAAATACCCATAATGAATGGCTTTATCATACTCCTTAAACCTTGCATGAAGTAAAAGGCGGTTGCTGTAATAATTGAGCAATATCCGTTTAGAATAAAATTTCCCTTTCAAAAACCATCCATCGATGGCATTATATTTTTCAACAAGTCCTTCAAAATTTCTGTAATTGAAATGAATAAAGGTCAGTCTGACCAATGCCATGTAACGCAGATAACCTTCAAGGGCATCATTATAAAAAATCTCTGTTAACCAAGCCTCCCAGTGGATGGATTCTTCCGTTTTACTTGAATAGTGGTCGATGATATCAAGTGTGGCCTTGTGCAATTTATCAAAAACTTCTTTGTTTTCATTATATAGCTCTTGATGTTGCTTTATGAACTGATCGATGGTCGAATGCTCCTGATACCGCAACCTGATTAGCAAAAACTGTCTGTACTCGGTTAAAAGTTCAAAGAACTTGGTGAAGTAGAAGAGATTGGTTTCTCCCGACTTGATGATCCGCTGAATTTTACGTTCATCTTCGTTGGTAAGGCTGTCTGTTAATATATGCTGAAGGGTTTTTACGATCCAGTCAAACTGTAAATCAACATTAACATCAGCCAAATGTTCTTCTATCCAGTTTTTGAGGTGTGAATATTTCCTTTTGTCAATGTTTACATCAAATAACTCTGTTTTTGAAGGGTCTAAAGCAACTTCATGGATGGTTTGAAGCATTTTAAGTCGTTCTTCATCCTGAAACTGCTGTACACTCAACAAATAGCTGGTCTCATGAGGTAAAAGTGAAACTGCAAATTCTGCAAACTTCTTAAGTTTAGTTCTTTCTGCCAAAATGAATTATTAATGCAGCACAAGTTAATAAATTCATTGTTAATTGCGCAAATACTTTAGAGGTGCTTATTCTGCTTTGGGATTTAATTCACTCCAAAGCAAGTCCTTGAGTTCTTTCAATCCTTGATTAGTAGCGGCAGAAATATAGACTGTTTTTATGCCTTTGGGCATTTCAGCTTTCAACATTTCTTTAAGCTCATCATCTATAAGATCACTTTTAGTGATTGCTAAAACACGGGGTTTGTCCAATAATTCTTCGTTGAACATTTCTAGTTCGTGCAGTAAAATGTTGTATTCTTTTCCTAAGTGTACTGCGTCTGCAGGCACCATAAACAACAAGACAGCATTTCGTTCGATGTGTTTCAAAAATCTATGCCCAAGACCTTTACCAATATGTGCATCTTCTATGATACCGGGTATATCGGCCATGATAAAAGATAGATGGTCATGATAAGGGACGATACCAAGATTGGGTACAATGGTGGTAAAAGGATAAGAATCAATTTTTGGAGTTGCAGCAGTTATGGCTGAAAGCAGGGTAGATTTTCCGGCATTTGGGAAGCCAACCAATCCAACATCTGCCAACACCTTCAATTCAAGAATCTTCCATTCTTCAAGCCCGGGTTCACCTGGCTGAGCATACTGGGGTGCTTGATTGGTGGCAGATTTGAAGTGTGAGTTACCCAAACCACCGCGTCCACCTTTGGTTATAATGATCTCTTGACCGTGCTCATTGATTTCGGCTGTTATTTCATTAGATTCAGCGTCGCGAACGATGGTACCCAAAGGAACTTCGAGAATGATATCTTCGCCAAATTTGCCAAAACGATTGTTTTTTGCACCATTTTCACCGTCACCTGCTATTACGTGTTTCCTGTATTTGAGAGGAAGTAAAGTCCACATCTGTTTATTGCCTCTCAAGATAATATGGCCACCTCTGCCACCATCACCACCATCTGGTCCACCACGAGGGTTGATTGGGTCACGGGCAAAGTGCCTAGATCCGGCACCACCTGCACCTGAACGACAACAGATTTTTACATAATCTACAAAATTTTGTTCAGCCACAGGATTTAATTAATAAGCAATACAAGAAATTATTTAAGGGCATCAATACACTGGCTCAATCTTTCAAATATTTCTTCAATGGTACCCAAACCATGAACTTTGTATGATTTTCCAGATTGTTGATAATAGTCAAAGACAGGCGTTGTCTCATTTGAATAAACCTGAATTCTGTTTCTGACTATACTTTCATCATTGTCATCGGGCCTTCCGGATGTCTGTCCGCGAAGTAAAATTCTCTGTACGATTTCTTCTT
>JAEUUM010000526.1 GCA_016787375.1 Saprospiraceae bacterium | reverse complement strand
TTGTCAATGCCTGAATAGGGTTGACCGGTTTTAATAACTCAGTTCCTCAATTTTTGCAGAAATTACATCGGATTCCGAGGCTTGTTCTGCCAGAACATTTGGGGCTAAATGCCCCTTATGTTCTGAGTTTTGCGTCAAATGACTCGGTCATCTTCGGCTTGTTCTGCGGTCTTAAAGATGCGATATTTTTCTCAAATGCTATTGGTGCAATTCGTTTTAACTCTACATGTGGCTTTTCAGAGTTATAAAGTTGTACACTTCGGTCAACCCCTTTGACTAAACCTTCATACGTTTTGATGCTCCAATGTTTGAGATAATTGTTCTTTATTACACCATTTATTCTTTCCGCTTTTCCATTGTCCCATGGATATTCACACATGCTGTTTTGAATTTTATAGAATTGGGTAAGCTTCAAAAATTCCTTTGCATAGTATTGTCCTCCACCGTCTGAATGTAATATCAGGCCTGGCAATATTCTTTGTCTTCTTGTTTTAATGGCCATGTGTAAGGCTGGTAAAGTTGTTGAATCGGTGCTCAGACTTTTCGATACGCTATGTCCCAATATCCTTCGGGAAAAAGCATCCAGAATAAAAGTTAAATAGTAGAATCTGTTGTTCAGTTCATAATACGTTATATCGCTCTGCCAAACCTGATCCAAACGAATAATTTTTAATCCTATGAGTAGGTTAGGAAAACGAATTACCCCATTGCTATCGGTTGTTCGTGGTCTAAAACGACTTTTTCGCGTCATTAATCCCATTTCTTTACAGAACAATTCAAACTTATCCCTGCCAACTAATTCAGGTTTAATTTTGCAGTATATATCTCTGATACCCATAGTTGGATGATCCTCTCTAACTTGATGGACAATTAACCTAATCTGAATGGAAATTTCGGTCCTCGTTTTATAGCTATCAATCCGTTTGTGAATTGCTTGCTTTGTGACTCCAAGCGCAGCGTAAAGCTTGTTTAAACTGAAGTTGTATCGCTCTCTGTGCTCTCTGAAAAACCGGATAGTTTGGAAGAATATTTTTTTTTAATATCAATATTATACTCCTCCTCTGCTAGCTCAATCATTTTTGTTTGAAAGTCTATCAGGAGCTGCTTTTGCCCGATAATACGCTCCATCTCTGCTAAACGCTTTCTCAATTCAAGTAATTTCTTTGTGTCTGAATCAAGTTCCATAACTAAACGCTCGGGTTTTTTCTTAGAACCAAATTTAGCCAACCATCGGTAAACATTAGTACTAGAAACCTCATATTGCTTAACAACCTCACTTACAGTTGATTTTCCTGTTTCAATCTCAAGAACTTTACTCTTCTTGAAACCATCAGAAAAGCGCCGTGATCTCCTTAACTCTACTGTCATCTTGTAATGCTTCTTGTCTCTCATTTTGATCTGTTTTTATAGGTTCAAAACGGTCAACCTATTTCAGGCATTGACAAATTGTCGATGAATTAATTTCTTGCAATCTCATATCGCATATGGCATATATCCATAAAGCATATAGCATATATCCATATAGCATATAGCATATATCCAAATAGCATATTCTTTAGTTCATTTCACTCCAAGGTGACTACAATCATATTCCGTATTGTTTGGCGCGTGTATTTTCGCAATATGAGTTCAAAAGCTACCACCATTTCCATTTGGTTGTTCATCTGCATTCCTCCGTTCTGAGGGAACTAGCTTTTGTTGATTTCTGATTTCTTTTTCTCGCATTCGTCGAGAAGTTTCGCATTGTTTATTCTAAAAAATTCTTCATGGAAGATTTCAAAACCATCATTGAACCATTTAAAATCAAAATGGTTGAACCCATCAATGTTACCACACGTGCAGAGCGCGAGAAATATTTAAAAGCAGCACATTACAATCCTTTTTTGCTCGAAAGCGATAAAGTAATGATCGATTTCCTGACTGATTCCGGAACTTCAGCGATGAGTGCGAATCAGTGGGCGGGTATCATGCGGGGTGATGAATCTTATGCAGGTGCATCGAGTTGGTTGCGCATGAAAAAAGCGGTGACTGATTTATCCGGACACGAACATGTTTTGCCTACCCACCAGGGCAGAGCAGGGGAGCGTATTTTGTACGGTTACC
>JAEUUM010000523.1 GCA_016787375.1 Saprospiraceae bacterium | reverse complement strand
AGAGAAGCTAAAAAACAAAGACTTGTTGAGAAATATGCTGAACTTCGTAAGCAGCTAAAAGAAGCTAACGACTATGATGCATTAGACAAATTACCTCGAAATTCAAACCCAATCAGAATGCACAATCGTTGCCGACTTACTGGAAGACCAAAAGGTTTTATGCGTGACTTTGGAATATGTCGAAACATGTTCAGGAAAATGGCTCTAGAGGGTAAAATTCCGGGTATTACAAAGAGTACTTGGTAATCAATTAGAAAAAGTATATCGAAAAATAGATAAAATGGCATTAACAGATCCAATAGCAGATTATCTGACAAGAATCAGAAACGCTCAAATGGCAAATCATAAGATTGTTGAGATACCTTCCTCTAGAATGAAGAAGAGTATCACAGAGATACTCTACAATCAAGGTTTTATTGAAAAATACATCTTTGACGATACTGTGAATTACCAGGGTGTAATTAAGATAGCATTGAAATATGATCCTCTTACAAAATTACCTGTGATTCGGGATTTGGGTAGAATAAGCAGGCCTGGTTTGAGGAAATTTAGTGGTTCTGGTGAAATTCCAAGGATCATTAATGGTTTGGGGATGTGTATAGTTTCTACATCAAAAGGAGTTATGACTGACAAGGAAGCAAGGAAGTTGAATGTAGGAGGTGAGTTAATTTGTTACGTATATTAATTTTAAAAATTTATAGGATGTCGCGTATAGGAAAAGCAGTTATAAGACTACCTGAAAAGGTGGAGGTTTCCTGGACCAAAGGTAATTTGGTAACCGTTAAAGGCCCTAAAGGTCAGTTAAGTCAACAGATTGATCCTGATCTTTCTGTTAATTTGGAGGATGGCGTATTGTCAATCACCAGACCAACAGATCAACAAAGGCACAGAGCGGCTCACGGTTTGTACAGATCATTACTGTCTAATATGGTTACAGGTGTTTCAGATGGTTTTGTAAAAGAAATGGAATTAATTGGTGTTGGTTACAGAGCGAGTAATACCAACCAATTACTAGAATTAACCTTGGGTTATTCACATCCAATTTTATTTGCACTTCCTGCTGAGGTAGTGGTAGAGACTGTTGCTGAAAAAGGATCTCCTCCAAAGATTGTTTTGAAAAGTATTGATAAACAATTGATTGGTCAAATTGCAGCGAAGATTAGAGCTTTCCGTAAGCCTGAGCCTTACAAAGGAAAAGGTATCAAGTTTGTGGGTGAGGTTATCAGACGTAAAGCAGGTAAGACATCAGGTAAAAAATAATAAATTTTCAATAGCTTAAGCAATGAAAAGATCAAAAGAAGAAAAAAGGAAAAGAATTCATTACAGAATAAGAAAAAAAGTTAGTGGAACTGCTGATGCACCAAGGCTAACTGTTTTCAAAAGTAATACTTCAATTTATTGTCAGTTAATAGATGATACCATCGGGCACACGGTTGTAGCAGCTTCCTCAAAAGAAGCCAATAGTGGTAAAGTCACAAAAACAGATCAAGCAAAAGCGGTAGGTATGCTTATTGCTGAAAAAGCTAAATCTGCTAATATTCAGAAAGTTACTTTTGATAGGAGTGGTTATTTGTACCATGGACGTGTAAAAGCATTAGCCGATGGCGCTCGTGAAGGTGGTTTACAATTTTAAAAGATAAATATCAATGGCAAAGAAAGATATTCAAAATGTTAATCCTGCGGAATCTGAACTAAAGGATAAAATGGTTACCCTTAACAGGGTTGCTAAAGTAACAAAAGGTGGTAGAACTTTTAGTTTTGCTGCGATTGTAGTTGTTGGTGATGGAAATGGTGTTGTAGGTCAGGGTCTTGGTAAAGCAAGAGAGGTGACTGATGCAATTTCTAAAGCAATTGATGATGCAAAGAAAAATCTGGTAAAAGTTCCTGTTTATAAGGGAACCATTCCACATGAGCAATTGGG
>JAEUUM010000474.1 GCA_016787375.1 Saprospiraceae bacterium | reverse complement strand
AAAAGCACCAGAAAACTGGTGCTTTGAGGTGATCTCGTCGGGATTCGAACCTGAGACCCTTTGATTAAAAGTCAAATGCTCTACCGGCTGAGCTACGAGATCATAGCCTTAATCGAAAGGCGATGCAAAATTACAATCTTTTTTTTAATAACCAAGAAACTATCGAGATAATTTTAATAAAATACATAAAAATAAGCTGCTTCAAAAATTAAAAAACAGTGGCCGGTAAAAGTTGTACCGACCACTGTTGAAGGATTTAATTATCTGTGGATTTGTAAATATCCTGAGTATTCGGCTCCTTCACCATCTTTAATTATGTAGAAGTAGGTTCCGTCAGGTAACAACTTTCCATCCCAGGTAGCATCCCAAGCCTGATCATTTGAGTAAGCTTTTTTGGTGTATACTTTATTACCCCAACGGTTATAGATAGAGACCTCATTGTTAGGATACTTCTCAATTCCTTCAATTATGAAAAGATCATTAAGTCCATCACTGTTTGGTGTTATTCCATTATAGATAACAAATTTGTCACATATTATATCCACAGTTACTGTAGCTTCATCAACTGTATATCCATTAGAAATAAAGTACACAAATTCATCTTTTTTATCACAAACATCTTTGAACGGTATATATTCCACACTGTAATCAGGTTTTATTACCAATGTACCATATTGTGGGTATTTCATGATTTTGAAAGATTCAAGAAATCCAGGTATAATATCATTGCTGAGTGGAGTAATGTTTACTGGCTTATTAACAGGAGTTTGCACTTGATCATCATTTGCATTAACCTGTATTGAAGTTGAGTCGCATTGTACTGAAATTTTAACTAATTGATCACAACCAGTTTCTTCATTTACAATGTTAACAAAATGAACTCCGGTAGTCAGCATAAGTGAAATATTTCCTGGTACAATCTGCTTATTAATATCCAAATTGGCAACTAGATTATTGTTTTTATAAATAACCATCTTTCCATAATTATTCGCAGTATTTCCTCCGGAGATAGTCATATTGCTCATATTTAAGACCCACAACCCTTTATCAATGGTATTCATATAACTTACTAATGCCTGAATATTTGCAAAATCAGAAGTGTAAGTTTTACCGTTAATTGTCCAGCTTTGTAACTTATATGGCCCTGTAGGTGCAACAGCAAGCAAAGTTGCATAAGTATATGACAACATGGTATCATTGTTGCAACTCATAGTACTGTTAATCACAAAGTTGTTATCAGTGAACGTGTAATCATTCTTATCGGCAACCGGTACATCCAGACAAATAATTGCTTTGTCTGTGCAATCTTTGAGCTTAATAACAGTTGGTCCTGTATAAAATGGTTTGCACTCTGTACATTTCACTAACACTGGTATGGTATCTTTACAATTAGTAAGCTTATTTTGAACAATCAAAATGTGGTACCCAGTATCAACTTTCACAGATACTTGCTTGGTTCCCAAACATTGTTCAAAGCCACCTGTGTACATTGCTCCATTATCCGTAACATTATAATTCTGAATGTCAGAGAAAGGATAATCCAAACAATAGCTTAAAAGTGCTGAACAGTCACTTTGCTCAACTGTGTCGAGTGGGTGTTTAACACCACATGGTTTGCACAAGTCTTTCACCACTAAGTTATTTAGAACGACTGTACATCCTTTCGAATCCGTGATGGTCACTGAATAAGTGCCTGCCACAAGGTTTGTCCTATCTTTTGGATCAGCAATACCAGGTAAATCTGCCCAATTATAAGTCAGGTTCAAAGTACTAGTTACTGTAAGCGTAATTGCACCTTTTTGGTTACATGTGTCATTGGTTATCGCAGCAGTAGCTTTTAATGAATTTTGACCAATATTAACAACCAAAACTTTTGAGCAACCAGCTGTGTTGGTAATTGTCACTGAGTAAGTTCCAGGTGAAAGATTATTTCTAGGATTAAGCGTACTTCCATCGCTCCATTTGTAAGTGAATCCGTTACCATTTGTTAACTCAGCTTTTCCATCAGCCGCATTACATGCTGATGCGTCTGTTGTAGAAATTACTTTAACATCTAGGTTGTTGCTTCCTTTCACGTTAATGGTTAATTTCTTATAACAATCAATGTTATTCTTATACCCAATAATTACGGTGTAACTACCAGGAGCAAGGTTACTGATCGTGTTTGAATTACCTGAAATTGGTGACCAGCTAAATGTGTAATCTGAAAGATTGCCATTTAAATTAATGGTTATTGATCCATTATTACCACATTCAGCATCTTTGATATCCACAGAAGAAATTACTGGTAACTGACAATCGCAATCATCTTTAACATTAATCTTAAGGACTTTATTGCATCCCTTTGCATCGGTAATGGTCACATCGTATGCTCCAGCCAATAATCCTGTTCTGTCTTCAGGGTCATTTACGCCTGCCAGATCTGCCCAATCATATTTATAAGGTGCTACCCCACCAATAGCTGTCAGATTAATTTCGCCCTTATTGGTGCAATCTTGATTTTTAACAACAGATGAGACATCAAAACCAGACACGACATAGATTTTTTGAACTTGGATGGTCATGTTATTGCAATGATCTAAAGCAGTCCATTTTCGCTCAATGGTAAAGTCGCATCCAGAGTAAGTTGTATCAGCTTTGAAGGTAAGTCCAGGTTTGATATCGCAATTATCTACTGCTGAGATATTTTTAGGAACAGCAGGTACAGTCTGTCCTGATGCAAGATTTATTGTTACATCAGAAGGTACATTTTTAATGGTTGGAGCCTGAGTATCAACAATCTTTACAAAAATTTGCATTTTAGAGGTGTTGCCGCAAGCATCTTCAGCTATCCATGCACAAGTCATCAACATCAAAAATCCATCAACCTTACAGTCTCCTGGCTGCATCAATTCGTCAACAAAACTGATTTTTGGATTAGCATCACAATTGTCAGTTACTTTAACATCATTTTCATTTAAAATTGGCGCAGCATTGCACTCAAAAGTTATTGTATCACCATTCATTAAACCTACCAAAATTGGGTTGGTATACATTATAACAGGAGCTTTTTTGTCTTCTACAACGATAACTTGAGTTTTTACAGTTTGGTTACCATTAACATCAGTAACCACCCATGTTCGCGTAATAGTATAATTGTTTTTACAATTTCCATTAACGACTACCTCATTGAACTTAATAGATTCCA
The DNA here is from genome assembly GCA_016787375.1 of Saprospiraceae bacterium. Classification (GTDB taxonomy): domain Bacteria; phylum Bacteroidota; class Bacteroidia; order Chitinophagales; family Saprospiraceae; genus JAEUUM01. Next base: position 2,921 of record JAEUUM010000474.1, on the reverse strand, counting down.
CACCACAATTGTCTTTTGCATTGAGTTCAGTATCTTTAGGTGGAGCTGGAACATTCTCACAACTCACCGTCACATTTGCAGGAACATCAAATGTAGGCTTTTCGATATCATCACCGACTTTTAAGCTTACTGAAGCTATTGCTGTACAATTAGAAGTTACATCTGTAACAGTAATTGAGTATGTACCTGCACTTAAATTCATTCTATCTCCAGGATCATTAGTTCCAGGAAGATCAGCCCAATTGTATGCATAGTTACCTGATCCATTGCTGACCGTAATATCTATAGAGCCATTTGAACTGTTGCAAGAAGGATCCACAATTTTGTAAGTAAGTGACAGATTACAAAGCGTAACATTAATAACTTCTTTATCATGGTCGTCTTCATCACCATTGCTGTTATCTACAATGTCATTTCCTCCGTACACGTCATTATTTGGATTATTGTCAGGTGTTGAATCAACATCTGTTGGTGGTGTATTACCCGGATTTGTGTCATTATCAGCAAACAAAATCTCAGCAATATTGGTCAAAGATGTTCCCGCAAAATTAGGATCCAGAATAGTATTAAGAGTAACTGTTGTACTCGCTCCGGCAGCCAAAGTAGCAATTGGAGTTTTCAAAACCAAATTACCACCTACTACATTCCAATTAGCGTCATTTAGTGTCAATCCTGTTGGTAAGTAATCTACAACTTGTATATTGAACGCATTAACATTACCTTGGTTAGTAAGCTTTATTGAGAAAGTAACATTATCGCCAGGCTTAACATTGCTATTTGTTGTGGTTTTAATTAATGCAAGGTCGAATTTATCCTTTACTCCAACAAAAATTACTTCCTTGTCATGGTCGTCCTCGTCTCCATTGCTGTTGTCTACAATATCATTTCCTCCATATACGTCATTGGTCGGATTATTATCCGGTTTCGAGTCAACATCTGTTGGTGGTGTATTACCCGGATTTGTGTCATTATCAGCAAACAAAATCTCAGCAATATTGGTCAAAGATGTTCCAGTAAAATTAGGATCTACTTGTACATTCAATGTAACTGTGGTACTTGATCCCGGATCCAAAGATGCTATTGGTGTTTTAAGAACCAAATCACCGCCAACAATGTTCCAGTTTGCATCATTTAAGATTAATCCTGCAGGCAAGTAGTCCACTACTTGAATGTTGTATGCTTTCACATTTCCCTGGTTAGATACTTTGATTGAGAATATAACTGCATCACCCAACTTGACATTCGGTGTTGTAGTAGTTTTAATCACTGCAAGGTCAAATTTATCAGCATTTTCAACAGAAATAACTTCTTTATCATGATCATCTTCATCCCCATTACTGTTATCCGTAACATCATTTCCACCGTATACATCATTATCAGAAATTTTGTCCGGGGTTGAATCAACATCTTTTGGAGGAGTGTTACCCGAATTTGTGTCATTATCAGCAGAGGATATCTCAGCGATATTGGTTAGTTCCTTGCCTTTAAAGTTAGGGTCAACTTTAACTTTAATTTGTACAGTTGCACTTGCACCCGGTGCTAAGAAAGCAATTGGAGAATTAAGAACTGCATTCGTCCCAACCAATGTCCAACTTGTATCATTGAGCAGTAAACCAGCAGGAAGATAGTCAATAACATTTATGTTGTAGGCATTCACGTCTCCTTGATTGGTGACCTTAATACTAAATGAAAAATTGCTACCAGGTTTAATATTTTTAGCTGTTGTGGTTTTGATTAAAGCTAAATCAAACAAATTACCAGCAACATTAATAATTTCACAATCATGGTCGTCTTCATCATTATTTGAATTATCAATTAAATGATAACCTCCAAAGATGTCATTGTCCATAATCTTGTCAGGTGATGAATCAATATCAACTGGTGAAATGTTGGTTGAGTCAAGATCATTATCTGCACTTGAAATTTCAGCACAATTTTTTAATGAAATACCCGTAAACAATGAGTCTACTACAAGGTTGATTTTCACCGTAAATGATGCATCAGGATACAAAGTCCAAATTGGATTTTTAAGGGTCGCAATATTTCCAGTCTGTACCCAATTTGTATCTGCTAGTATAAAACCATTCGGCAAATAGTCAACAATATTAATATTGTAGGCATCAACATTGCCTTGGTTATAGACCTTCATTTCAAAAGTTACCAAATCACCTATCTTAACATTTTTCGTTGAAGTAGTTTTAGTTAATGCTAGATCAAAAATTGGATTTTCCAAAACTGTAATAGTAGCAGGGTCGTGATCATCCTCATCACCCTCATCATTTGTTATTACGTCATCTCCTCCTATAATATCATTATTAGGATTATCATCAGGCGTAGAATCAACATCTGAAGGTGGGTTGTTATTTGGATTTGTGTCATCATCAAATTTAAAAATCTCTGCAAAGTTGGTAGATTTACCTTTGAACGTAGGACTTACCGTGACATTCAGTTCAACTGAAGTTTGTGTTCCTGCAGCCAAGAATGATATAGGCGTTTTCAGGTAAATTTTACCACCTGTACCAACAACCCAGTTTGCATCATTTAGAATCATTTCTGCAGGCAAATAATCTACTACTTCTATGTTATATGCATCAATCACACCTTGATTAAATACAGTGATTTTGAATTTCACCGGGTCTCCTGGTTTTACAACTGGATTTTGAACTTGCTTAATTAAAGCCAAGTCCATACATGTAATCGAAATAGTTACTTCTTGAACGGCAAAACAACCCTTAGAATCCGTAACAGTTACTGAATATGTACCTTTACCATTGATGTTCAAATTAGGACTGGTAGATCCAGTAGTCCATAAATATGAATAAGGTGCCACTCCTCCAATTGTTTTAGTGGTCAGTATTCCGTTCAAATCTTTACAAGTTGGTGCCTTGTTAATAGTAATTTGCAATTCAAGTTTCTCAGGC
>JAEUUM010000473.1 GCA_016787375.1 Saprospiraceae bacterium | reverse complement strand
TCGTCAATGATGCAGATTATAAACGGTTCAATTACATCAAGACAAACTTATACATACATTTTAGCTCCAAAAAATCCGGGGAAATTTTACATCGAACCTGCATTTGCAAACCTTAAAAATGGATCCGTTCTGGAAACGCAGGCAATTGAAATAGTTGTTAAAAGTAACCCGGATGGAATCAAACAAGACAGAAACCGGAGTAATAATTCGCTTGAAGATATGTTTAGAAGACCAAAAACACAAAAGCCTGCTGAAAAGCTAAAACCAGAGCGAAAAACTTATAAAATCTAATGAAAACCAAATCCATATTAGTTTTTTTATTTTTTCTGTTCGTTAAGCAGTCACAAGCACAAACTGAACAAATTAAATTTTATGCTTCCGCTCAACCATCAGTTTTGGCTGTGGGACAAACTTTCACCTTGAGTTTTACCCTTACCAATTTTTCAGCCTCTGACATTGAATTACCCAATTTAAAAGATTTTTCAATTGTAGGTGGACCAAATAAGTCTGTCTCTGTTCAGAGTGTTAATGGCGATTGGAAACAAGTGACTGAATACTCATATGTGCTCATGCCTCGTAAATCTGGAAAATTTTCAATTCAATCGGCAACTGTCAAAACAAAAAAAGGTATTCTGAAGACCAACCCGATAATTGTTGAAATAAATGATGCCAAGCAATCTACAAATACGACGAATAATGGCGTTCCAAAAAATTTCGACACTTCAAACAATTATTTTATTCAGGTCATAACAGATAAGCCTGCGGCCTTTATTGGTGAGCAAGTTTTGGTTGATTTCGTGTTTTACACCAAGGTGCCTGTACAAGATTTTCGTGTTATGGAAGAGCCCGGATTTTTGGGTTCTTATGCTCAAGAGCTAAAATTCTATAATGAACCTCAATCTCAACAAAAAATAAATGGCAAGAATTACATCCGAAAACTAATTAAAAGGTATGCGGTATTTCCCCAGACAGCAGGAGAAGTTGAAATTCAGCCAATGACTCTTGAAGTAAATATTTTATCTCAAGACAATGATCCGTTTTCAGGATTTTTTGGTCATGAAACTGAAACCAAATATTGCACCAGCAAAAAAACGAGCTTCAAATCAAACTTGCTCCCAAACCCGGCTCCATCTGATTTTATAGGTGCTGTTGGCAATTGGAAAATTGACCTGGTTCCTACAACTACCCAAATTTCAAAAAATGATGCATTATCTCTGATTATGACTTTGGAGGGTGATGGTGACGTAAAGAATATTCAGATTCCCAATTTAAGCTTTTCCCCAGATTTTGAAATGTACGCACCAAAGGTTGTTGAGGAAAATACCAGTGAAAACAATGGTCGGCTGATCTCAAAAAAAGTCTTCGAATTTCTGCTGGTCCCTAAAAATGAGGGGCACCATAAGTTCTCAGCACAAATTTCATTTTTTGATATAAATAAAAGAGATTTCGATTCTAAAACATTTGGACCTTTTTCTATTATTGTTGATAAAATTAAAAAGAACGAGAATTCTGAGACTGAAATGGAAAATGATAATAACAGTTTCAATCTCATTCCCACCTTGAAAAAATACCTTGCATGGCTTGCAGGGATCATTATTTCAATCTCACTGATTTGGTTGGTTTTTACATTACGCGGTAAAAAAAGACAAAAACCGGAAAATATTAAATCAACCACTTTAACTCAGTTAACAGAAAGCCCCAAACAAACGCTCAGTGTACCGGATCCTTCAGAAGGACTTCAATTTTATATTGATCAGGCTGATCAACAAACATTTTATGGGAAACTTCAGCAAAATCTAAATCAATATTTGATACAAAAGTTGAATATTTCAAATAAAGGAGTTACCAATTCAGAAATAATAACATATTTAAATGAATTCAGTAACGATCAAATATTAATCTCAAAAGTAAAAACCATCTTTTCTACTTGCGAGCAAGTATTGTACGCCGGACAGGACAAATCTGCAATGATGCAATTATTTATGGAATACCTGAAGGAAATCAAGCATTCACTATCTTAGTTTGTATTGTTGAGATCTCCTCCATCTTGAATCTTTGGAATTAATTCCCATAAGAGAAATAGGGGTTTTAAATAAAAATAGTGTCTTAATATCAGAAAATAATTCCTTTTTCCAGGTTACCTTTTCTTGTTTTTGTAACAATAAGTTATTTGCATTTGCAATGTATTCTATCACCCAAAAAAGAGAGAATGATGATCTTAAAGCTTTCAAAAAACGTGGGATTATTCTGTTACACAATATTATTTATTTTTGCTGTAATCTTTTTTAAAGAGCGAACAATATTTATGGACGCATCATTTATAATGTTTTCAATTGCAAAGGACAGTACATTAGCAATTCAGAACTTTAGATTTGGGTCAGCTTTTATTCAGTTATTTCCTCTGATTTCATTGAAATTGGGTTTACCACTCGAAAAAATAATCTTGAGTTATTCAGTTGGGTTTGTTGTTTTTTTCAGCCTAATTTATTCTATTATCAAATACCTAATTAAAAATGAATCCTTAAGCAATTCATTATTACTGTATAATGTGCTGATTGTATCCGGAACATTTTATTGGATTCAATCTGAGCAAATACAAGGTTCAGCTCTTTTGCTCCTTTATTTTGCTTTATTAATGCCAAATCATCTGAAAGAAAAGTGGCCTGCGGCAGTACTGGCATTCCTTTATCTATTGTTATTTATTTTAGTTTTTATTCACCCCATTATAATTTTTCCACTTATTTTTTTCAATCTATTTCTTTATTTGTCACCCTCCTCTGATAAATTCAAAATAGACAAACAAGAACTTATTTCTTTAACCTTATATTTTTTGGTGGTGTACCTTATCAAATTGGTATTTTTTAAGCACCCTTACGATAGTCAGTCAATGGGAAACCTGAAAAATCTCATTACACTATTTCCTTATTATTTTGATATTCAGTCAAATAAAAACTTTCTTTACAATCTTTTCACAGACTATTATTTGTTTGGGATCATTTTCCTTGTGAATATCGGTTTCTACATATTAAAATCAAGCTGGAAAAAACTTTCACTGATGGTAATTTTCAGTTTGGGATATTTTCTACTTATAAATGTTTCTTATCCTGAAGGTGCCAATAAATTTTATATGGAGAGTTACTATGTTCAATTAAGTTTATTTGTGATTATCCCTTTTATATTCGATACCCTCCCCCAGATAAAAATAAAATACCATTATCCTTTGTTATTTGCAATTGTTCTTATTCGGCTTGTGCATATTTATGAAGCACACAGACCGTTTAAAGAACGCCTTGCATGGGAAAGATCTTATCTTACTAAGTCGCAAAATGGTTCAAATAAAAAGATCATTTCAAGTCTGAAAGATTTTCCAAAAGATAAACTATTTGATAATTGGGCAACTGCCTACGAATTCTGGTTGCTTTCAACAATCGAACAAAAATCATCCAGATCGGTAATATTTATTGAAGACCCTGATAAACTGCTATGGGCGACACCTAAAAAGGATGCCTTTGTTACCCAATGGGGTGTTTTTGAATACAAAGACCTTCCGGCTCAATATTTTAAATTTCGGGATACAAATGCATATGTAATAAGATAGATTTCATCAAATCTAACCGCATAATTTTCGCTATCTTCAACTCAAATATCATCAAAAGTGTGAGCCTCAAATACTTTTGCATTTAGCTTCCTCTCTTTAGTTGTAAACTCATTTGAATTTGAAGAATGCTAATTTTGAAAAGGTCAATGTTATTAATCAATTGCAGGTTTTCACCTTTTTAATGACCGACGGTTTTATATAATTGATCAAAAAGTGATAAAACTGAATAACAAGTTTCAAGTTTTGGATCATTGTTCTTGATGAAATTTCCTGGAAAACAGAATCCGGTTATTTTTCAGAAGTATGCACACAAAAGCTGATAGTTTTTGGAGTCTGTGGCAAATCAAAGGTATTTTAGTAACTTTGCTTGAGATAATAATATTCAGAATGAAGAAGTATGTACTTTGTATGCTATTGGTAGCAATGACCGGTTTGTTATTTTCACAAAATAGCGAAAAAAGGAAAGAGCAAATCAGGGAAATCATTAAAGAAAAAATGCATCTGAACAGGTTCAAAAAACAATTAGGTAAAAATCTGAGTAACATTATCCAGCGTTCGAATAAAGAAATAAAACTTTCAACTGCTAATAGTCTTGATGTTTCAGAAGCTGAACCTTATATAGCCATTAATCCTACAGACACCAATAATATTGTGGTTTCTTTTATGGATTTTACTCTTTCCCTCGATTTCAGAATTTATTATACATTAGACGGGGGCACAACCTGGCAACAAAGTACATTTAACCCTGGAGAAGTATTTGCTCAAACAAACCCTTTGTTGCAAATAGCAGGCGGAGGCGATCCGATAATGGATTTTGATAAAAATGGGAAGTTATATTATGGGTGGCTTTATTTGGGTGTTGATGCATCATTCATGGATGGGCAATTTCTGGTTTATTGGGCTTGGTCAAACGATAAAGGAGCATCATTTCAAACCGCTCCCGGCGATGACATATATATTTCAAAAGGAGGTTTGTCATTTGTAACTGGTGACTTGACCAATTTTGGTGATGGTATTTTTGACAGACCATGGTTCTCAGTCGATAAATCAAATGGCCCGAATGCAAACACCCTATACTGTGCAGGACTTTTTGTACCAAATAACCAAACTACTTTAGCCGGCAATGGAATAGTCTTAAAGAGAAAATTGCCGAATCAGGACAAATTTGAATACTCAAATACTGAGGTGTATCTTTCAGAAAGTTCACAATTCTCAAATGTAGAAGTTGATGACAATGGTGTTGTTCATGTTACCTACAGCGATACTGAAGAATCTTCAATCAGACACAGTAAGTCCATTGACGGAGGTTTGAGTTTTGAAGCATCCGACTCCATTGGAATAGCTAACAGTACATTTCAATCCGGATTAACATACATTCATAGTAGAGAAAATCCGGCTCCGAATATTGCAAAAGAACCAGGGACCAACAACTTATACTTGGTTTGGAGTTCTTTTGGCTTAACTGACTTGATACAAGGTTATTTTTCTACTTCAAAAGATGGTGGGGAGACTTGGTCTAAACCTTTAAATATTGCGGTGATGGCTGACGACACAATGAATCATTGTTTGATGCCTGTGGTGGCTGCAAATTCAATGTCGGGTGTGACTGTTTCGTGGTATAGTGTATCAACTCAAAAAATAAGTGATTACAAAGTTATGAGATCAATGGATGGTGGACAATCATTTGAAAAACCAATTACGGTAACAAGTAAATCAACTGATTTCTCTGTTTATCCGACCGGCGGATTTTCACCTGTATTCTTTGGTGATTATAACAAATCCATCAATACTGATTGCAGAAACCTTACGATATTTAGTGATGGCAGAGAAAGTCTGGGGCCAAAGATTTATATATCGGTCGTTGATTATTGCAATAAGACGGTCATTCCGGAATTAACAACCGTTACAGACAAAATTTCATTCAGAATACTCCCAAACCCTGTAAAATCCACTTTTCAGATAGCCATTATTAGTTCTGAAAATATTGATGCCAAAATAATGCTCTTGAATCCTGAAGGAAAACTTCTGGAGAACTTATACTCTGGTGAAATTGGTAGCGGAAACATCACCAAAACTTTTAACCTCAAATCAAATTTGCCTTCAGGTGTTTATTTTATCCTTTTCGACTCTAAAAACGGCAAGTTCGTCAGGAAGCTTGTGAAAGAATAAATGGGACAGAGTTGAAATAAAGCCATTACACTTTAAAGGCAACAGAACATGAATTGAAATATTACATTTCAAAAAAATCAATAATTCTGGTTGCCAGTTCAATGCCTATTCTGGTTTGGGCCTCTTCGGTTTCGGCACCAATGTGCGGTGTTGAAAAAACACCCGGATGTTCAAGAATATGTGCATCAGGATTTGGTTCATTTAAGAATACATCCAATCCTGCAGCCCTTACTTTTCCGGAATCTAATGCTTCAATCAGAGCTTTTTCATCAATTATGCCGCCCCTTGAGGTGTTAATGAGAACGACACCATTTTTCATTTTGTTTAATTCTGAAAGACCAACCAAAGCTCTGTCTTTTTGTGCAGGCACATGGAATGAAATGACATCAGCTTGCTCGAATACCTGGTCGAGTTCATATTGCTGAAGTGGAAGCGAAAAAGAATGTTTGCCAAATTCACAATTTAGAGTAGTTGGCGTATAAAATGCATCATATGGCATTATTTCCATACCAAGTCCAACCGCCATTCTTGCAAGTTCTTGTCCGATTCTCCCAAAACCAATTATACCAAGTTTTTTACCCTCCAATTCAAAACCTCCTGCATACATTTTTTTTAGGTTTGCAAAGTTATTCGCTCCTTCAAGAGGCATCGTTCGGGCTGCGTGGTGTAGTTTTCTTGAAATACCTGTTAGCATGGCTATCACCAAAGAAGCAACAGCCTTTGAAGATGCTGAAGGTGTATTAAAAACTTCAATTCCAGCTGTTCTTGCAAATTCCGAATCAATATTGTCAAGCCCAACCCCTGCTCTTCCTATAATTTTCAAACGACCTGGATTAACAAGATCTTTTGCTTTGATCTTTGTTGCACTCCGCACCATGATCCCATCAAATTCCCCAATATGTGCTGCAAGGTTTTCTTGTGAAATTTTTTCAGTAACTACCTCAAAACCCACTTCTTCTAAGAGTTTTTTACCCACAGCGTGAATACCATCATTTGCGAGAATTTTTCTCATTTTTTAATATTTAAGTGTTTGCAAAGATAGGTATTTTCATGAATTGAGGAGAAAAGAGAATTTATGAGAT
>JAEUUM010000466.1 GCA_016787375.1 Saprospiraceae bacterium | reverse complement strand
TGCAAGAAGATATTAGAAATTTGATTGATGACATCTTACTCAAGATCGGTGAGCAATGCAAGAAAGTTCTAAGTTTATACAAACTTTCATTATCAAACAAAGAAATATCAGCCGAGCTCGGCCTAAGTAGTCCGGAATTAGCCAAAAAATATACCTACAGATGCCGGGAAAAATTTAAAGCCTATGTTCTTAAGAGAGCTGATCTGATGAAAATGCTGTCAATTAAAAACTCCGGTCATGAATAGTGGATTTTGGCATGAAAAAATTGATGATTATCTCTTGAATAAGTTATCATCTGATGAAATGTCAGCTGTGGCAAGCGCTGCTAAAAATGATATTAATCTTGAAAAAGAAATAGCATTACGTAAATTAGAATTCGAAACATCAGAGGCTATTATTGCCGATGATATCAGAAAGCTTTACAAAAACATAAATGGAGAAAATAATTCTCGTGATAACAAGCTGGGTTCAATGCTTAAAAAATGGTCTTGGATATTAGCGTTTATTGGTGCAACAAGCATTCTGTCCTATTTGCTATTTAGAGGCAGCTTGAGGCAACCGGAAAATTCTTCAGAAATTGATAAAATTCAAAAATCTGATTCAAAATTAATCCCTGATAAAATTAATTCTACCCAGGTAGACTCTGTTGACAAATCACCAAAAAAATCAAACATTTCAAAACCCAAAACTGAGAATAAGTCAAAATTAATGGTACTTGCAAACCAACTTTACCAACAACCCAATTTTGAATTTACACGCAGTCAAGAAAAAGCAAACGACCAACTTGAAGTTTTAATTGATTTTTGGAATAATAAAGAATGGAATAAAGTAATTGAAGAAGCAAAAAGAATACAGCCATCAACACCCAATTATATCAAAGGATTATGGATACAAGCTCATGCTTATTTCAAAATGGAAAATTTCCAGCAATCGGGCAAATTATTTGAGAAAATAAGAACATCTGAAGTGCTCCCTTATTCAGAAGAGGCTGAATGGTTCACAATCTTAACCTTGGTTGCAGAATCAAAAATTGATACTGATAAATTCAAGTCAATTTTGAACAAGATTATAAATGACCAGGATCACCCTCATTATGAAGATGCAATTAAACTCAAAACAGAATTAGACAATTAAAATACAAATCACTCCACTGTGCAAACCTTAAGCATATTTGTGCGGTGTCTTTGGTGAATTGGCATACTGGCTGCTTGTTTGATTTTATCGCTTGCTGGGAATGATTTGAGTTGATTAATTAAAAATGTATTGGTAATTATAATTCAGCCATAAGACTTTGTGCAAGGTTCTTTGACCAATCATTTTCTAAGCGAAATCTGACTATGAGGCTCCGGTAATAATTTCAATTTATTTACATATTTTCTAAATTTTTCAAACTGAGAAAATTTACCTTGAATTAAATGATAACTTTTACCAGAAGAGGTGTAACCAAAAAAGGCTGCAATTCCTCCATTAATTAAACCAGAAGGAATAAATATTTTTATAAACCATTCTTGCAATGGTTTATAAGGAAGTGCCAGTTGAGAAAAAAAATAAGCCATAACTAAAGATCCAATGGCCGAAATGATTAGTCCATAAGTAAGTGATATTTTACCTTCCCATTTTCTGATCTTGTCGTTTTGGATTTTAATTTCTTTAATATTTGAAAATTGAAAACTTGAAAGTGAGTCTATGCTATTAAAGGCAACCAAATAAACATTCGTAGAATCTATGTTCATCAAAATTCCAGAATAAACTTGCCCATTCATTGTAATTAAATCGGTCTTGGTAAGTAATTCTTGGGTAGTTTTTTGATTTTTTCTATTATCATGAGAACTTTTAGTCTGACTATATGAGCAAACACTTTGAGCCAATAATAAAAAAACTAGTTGCACTTGGATTCTAAAAATCATAAATGTTGTATTCTTATAAATTGAAAGTAACGATATATTTTAACAAATTACTTAATTTGAACTATTTATCGCTTGATTTCACTCCACTGTGCAAACCTTAAGCATATTTGTGCGGTGTCTTTGGTGAATTGGCATACTGGCTGTTTGAATGATTAAATCTCCGGATTCCAGTAATTGTTGTCCCTTGAGTATGTTGGTTATGTCCGTAAATGTCTCATCCGTCGTTGTATATTTTGTGTATTCAAAACATTGAACACCCCAGAGTAAATTCATGGTACCCAACATTTGTGACTTTTCAGAGAAAATATAGATTTTACAATTAGGCCTGAAAGAAGAGACTTTGAAACCCGTATAACCCGAGCTGGTTAAACCCAAAATAGCTTTTGCTCCAACTTCTTCAGCGGTTTTTGCTGCGTTAAAACAAATTACATCTGATAAAAAGGTCCTTGACTTCTTTGTTGGTGATGGTCTTCTGTCCTGCAAAGAGTATGATTTCTCTGCTTCACAAATGATTTTATTCATGGCTTCAATAACTTTTGCCGGATGATCACCAACTGATGTTTCGCCACTAAGCATGAGTGCGTCTGCCCCATCGAGAACAGCATTGGCGACATCGGTTATCTCGGCACGGGTTGGCGACGGATTGTGTATCATACTTTCCATCATCTGGGTAGCAACAATAACCGGTCTTGCCCATTGCATGCACAAATTGATAATTTGTTTTTGAATACCCGGTAATTTTTCCATTGGTACTTCAACAGCAAGATCTCCTCTTGCGATCATTATTGCATTCGAAGCTTTGATTATTTTTTTGATTCGCTTTACAGCTTCAGGTTTTTCAATTTTTGCAAGAACCTTTGCCTCGTGATTCTTGGCTTCTATTCTGGCTTTTAAGTCGAGAATATCACTGGCTGAGCGAACGAATGATAATGCTATCCAATTCACCGGCTGTGTAAGGATAAAATCCAAATCAATCAAGTCTTTTTCAGTCAAACACGGGAGCGAAACTTTAGTATCAGGCAAATTAACGCCTTTATTTGAAGAAAGGACATTGCCAAATAGCACCTTAAGCTTGACTCTATCCGTGCCATTTGTATCAATAACCTCCAAAACAATTTTACCATCATCAACAAGTACTTTTTCTCCGGGTTGAACATCAGAGGCAAATTGCGGATAACTCATGTAGATCTTATCCATATTTCCCAGACAATTTTCATTCACAAATGTGAGTTCATCACCCGGTCGAATGAGGAGTTCATTGTTTTCGATTTTTCCGATTCTGAGTTTAGGGCCCTGCAAATCAGCAAGAATACCCAAATGAAAATCATATTCCCTGTTTAATTGCTGTATAATATCAATTACCTTCTGGTGGTCAGCGTGCGAGCCATGTGAAAAATTAAGCCTGAAAATATGAACTCCAGTTTGTGCTAATTCAAGCAAAGTCTCGTAGGTGTTGCAGGCCGGACCAACTGTGGCAACTATCTTTGTATTGTGTTTAAGGTAAGGGACCATTTGCGTTATTGTATTTTTTACACTAACAAAATAACAGAATAAATCTGACAATTATAGTATAAATTTTAGAATTGTTTTGATTCAGAATACATTAAACGAAAAATTAATATGGAATGTTTGAATAAAAAAACATGCATTCCTTTTGGTTATACAGAGTACATTTGCGTACTTTGCGTTGTTATTTGATCACAAATAATTAATTTAAATATCACTATGTCAAACATTGCAGAAAGAGTAACGAAAATCATCGTTGAAAAATTAGGTGTCGATCCTTCAGAAGTTACCTTAGAAGCCAGCTTTACCAATGACCTTGGTGCTGATTCTTTGGATACTGTTGAATTGATTATGGAATTCGAAAAAGAATTTGACCTTTCAATTCCTGATGAGCAGGCTGAGAACATTCAAACTGTTGGTCAGGCCGTTTCTTATATCGAATCACAAACACAGGAATAAAATATTCCGATTTTGTGCAGATATATGCTGCGGATATAATAATCCACAAAACGGCTTAATTTGTTGTTTTGTGGATTTTTTATTTAATTGTTTATAATTAATGCTTTCATGAGAAGAGTCGTCATAACCGGAATTGGTGCAGTCACACCAATTGGTAACAACATAAGTGATTTTAACTCGGCATTGCAAAGTGGCGTTTCAGGTGCTGGTATAATCACACATTTTGATCCTACCAATTTTAAAACAAAGTTTGCTTGCGAAATCAAAAATTTTGACCCAGGTGAAGCTTTTGACAGGAAAGAGGGAAAAAGAATGGATCTGTTCACCCAATATGCAATGGTAGCTGCACACGAAGCAATGTTACAATCTGGTATTGATCTTGAAAAAATCGATCTGGAAAGAGCAGGTGTTATCTGGGGAAGTGGTATTGGTGGCTTAAAATCTCTTGAAACTGAAATTGTGGAATATGCCAAAGGCAATGGTATGCCTAGATACAATCCTTTCATGATTCCCAAGATGATCTCTGATATTGCAGCTGGTCAGATATCTATAAAATACGGTATGAGAG
>JAEUUM010000582.1 GCA_016787375.1 Saprospiraceae bacterium | reverse complement strand
AAAATCTGTTGACGCAACCCACGAGTGATATCTACCTGCTTTAAAGGGACTTCCAACATTCTTGTATAAAACATCAGATTTATCGATAATCTCAACTTCGGAAACAACACCATGACAGACATTTTCTAATCTGAAAAGTTTACCGCCATAATATTCAATTATACATTGATGCCCAAGGCAAATTCCTAATATTGGAATTCTTTCATTAAATAATTTTATAACTTCCATAGTTCTGCCCGATTTTTCAGGAAGATCGGGCCCCGGAGAAATAATTATCATTTGCGCAAGACTCAATTGGCCAAAATCGACTTCATCATTTTTCATGACCCTTACTTGACCCGGTAAGATTTCATCCAAATATCTGTACAGGTTGTAGACAAAAGAGTCATGATTGTCAATCAAAATGCATTTTATGGATTCTTTCAAGGCTTCAGTGTTATTTTTACAAATCTACCGCTCATCTTGACTAATTGTATAATTTTGATTGGGGAAGCGATTACGTAATTCAAAAAGTTAATTTTTTAGATTTAAACGATGTGTATGAGAATCTTTAAATTTTTATTGTTTTTTACAACTATAATCTGTTGGCCGGATGGTTTTGTGTTTGCTCAGCAAAAAACGGATCCAATTTCAATCAAAAATAAGATGGAATGGTTCGAAGACGCAAAATTAGGAATTTTTATTCATTGGGGCATTTATTCCGTAAAAGGCATTGATGAGTCCTGGTCATTCTACAATAAAAAAATTACTTACGATGATTACATGGATGAGCTAAAGGGGTTCACCGCATCAAATTATAATCCTGAAGAGTGGGCTGAAATTATAGCGAAATCAGGTGCAAAGTATGCAGTTATTACGACCAAGCATCATGATGGGGTCTCATTGTTCGAAACTAAATACAAGGAGAGGAGCATCACGGAAAAATCAAAGGCAAAACGTGATCTTATCAAACCTTTATTCTCTGAATTAAGAAAAAAAGACATAAAGTGTGGTGCTTATTTTTCATTGCTAGATTGGTCACACCCCGATTATACAGGGTTTTTAAAAGATAGTTCCCGATATTCAATCTCCTCAAATATTTCAAAATGGGAAAAATTCTGTCAGTTTAATCTTGATCAAATTGACGAAATTTCAAAACAATTAAATCCTGATCTTTTTTGGTTTGATGGCGATTGGGAGCACAATGCATCGGATTGGAAAGCATCTCAAATCCGAAATCAGATTCTTGAACATAACGCAAATGCAATAATAAACGGAAGATTACAAGGATATGGTGATTATGAAACTCCTGAACAAAATATACCCATCTCGCGTCCGGCATATCCTTGGTGGGAGCTTTGTATGACCTTAAACAATAATTGGGGCTGGCAACCACAGGATACTGCTTGGAAAACACCATTCGAAATTATTTCTTTGTTTTCCGATGTGATCGGTTTAGGAGGAAACCTTTTGCTTGATATTGGACCACGTGAAGATGGTACCATACCTTCGGAGGCAAAATTTGTATTGGGCGAATTGGGTGGATGGTGTTCAAGAAATAAGAGTGCCATTTATAACACAAGAGCAGGGCTACCCAATGGATTTTTTCATGGAGCCTCAACCTTGAGCATTGACAGCACAATTTTGTATCTGTTTGCTCCTGGTAATTGCGATTCACAAATTGTTTTAAAAGGATTGAAAAACAAGATAATTCACACTGAAATTCTCAATCGCGCTGACCAGATAACTCCAAAAATTGTTGGAAAAATATCTTGGAGTGAAGTTCCGGGAAGGGTTTTTATCACAATTCCGTCAAATTGCAAAGATCCTTACATGACAGTAGTAAAACTCACCCTTGATGGGCCAATAAAATTATACTTTGGCGCAGGAGGATTCCATTAAGCAAAAACTTTAAAGACATTTTTTATCAGTACTGAAAATGACCAAACTCGTGCTAAACTATGAGTTTAGTCATGAAATACATGCATTAAATTTATCAAATTTGTAATGTTGATGCTTCAATAAGGTTTAAGTGTCATTAAAGAGCGTTTTCAATTTTGATGAAGAAAAATAGTGTTTGTTTAATTCATTTTGTTGGTTAAAATGAATCATGTGCAAGAGAGGCTTTTAGCCTCTCTTTTTTTGTTTAATGAGATTTGTATCTGGTACTGATTGTAAAGTTTATTTGATTCTTTACTGAACAAAAATTAATCAATTGCATTTAAACACTTATTTTAATTAGACATTCTGTATCAGCATGAAGAAAATTGCAATCATCTCCGGAAGTATTCGAAAAAATCGTCAGAGTCACAAAATCGCCTTGTTTTTTGACCGTTATATTACTGAAATGCAATTAGCACAATCAGAAATCATAGATTTGAAAGAATTGAATTTTCCGATTGTAGAAGAAAGGCTCGCATTAACTGAAAATCCAACTCAAAATCAGTTGCTTTTTTCTGCTAAAATTTTTGAAGCTGATGCTGTAATCATAGTTTCGCCGGAATACAACGGCAGTTATCCGGCAGCTCTTAAAAATGCTATCGATATGCTTGGAAAGGAATGGCTCCACAAACCAGTAGGTATCGTAACTGTCTCATCTGGGGTTTTCGGTGGAGTAAATGTGAATGCTTTATTGCAAATTCTGTTTACCAGACTAAAGGCTTTAGTTGTGACAGCAAGCTTTCCAGTGCCCAATGTCCATCAAGCGTTTGATGAACAGGGTATCCCTGTGGATAAAGAATCTATTTACAAAAGAGCTGAATCTTTTCTATCTGAGGTTTTGTGGTTCACTGAAAAATTTAATAGTTAGTTCTTAAAACGATTGTAATTTAAGTTTAGAATTTTTTCTCGTACAATTTTTTCAATGCGAACATCTCATCTCTGTGCTGAGCAGCTTGAATAAAATCAAGATCTTTAGCAGCAGCCCGCATCTTTTTTTCAGTCTCAATGATTAGTTTTTCAATACTTGTTTTGTCCATATATTCTACAATCGGGTCAGCGGCAATATTGACTTCTGATGGTTCAACATACGCTTTTTTACCCCTGATGTCCAGTATTGATTTTTGATTAAGTATTTCTTCTCTGGTTTTTGATACAGTAGTTGGTGTGATGTTGTTTTCAAGGTTATATTGCATCTGAATCGACCGACGTCTGTTGGTTTCGTCAATCGTTTTTTGCATTGAATCTGTTATTTTGTCTGCATAAAATATCACCAACCCATTAGAATTTCTGGCAGCCCTACCAGCGGTTTGAGTAAGTGACCTGGCATTTCTTAAGAATCCCTCCTTATCCGTATCCAATATCGCTACCAAAGAAACTTCCGGAAGATCTAACCCCTCTCTCAAGAGATTTACTCCTACCAAAACATCTATTACACCCAATCTCAAATCTCTGATAATCTCCACCCTGTCCATGGTATCTACCTCTGAATGGATATATTGAACTTTAATATTGAGCTTCAAAAGGTATTTGGTGAGCTCTTCTGCCATTCGTTTGGTTAAAGTGGTCACAAGTGTGCGCTCCTCACGTTTTATTCTCTCAGTAATTTCCTCTAGCAAATCATCAATCTGATTAATGCTCGGTCTTACCTCAATTGGTGGATCCAATAAACCTGTTGGTCTGATAATTTGCTCAACAAAATCACCTTGGGTCAATTCTAATTCATAATCTCCGGGTGTGGCACTAACATAAATCATCTGATTGGTTACAGTTTTGAACTCATCAAAACTCAACGGCCTGTTATCCATTGCAGACGGCAAGCGGAACCCAAAAGAAACCAAATTTTGTTTTCTGGCTCTATCACCACCCCACATACCTCTAATTTGTGGAATTGTCACATGGCTTTCGTCTAAAACCATCAAATAATCATCGGGAAAATAATCCAACAAACAAAATGGACGGGTTCCAGGTCTTCGACCATCAAAAAAGCGGGAATAATTTTCTACTCCTGAACAGTAGCCCAACTCTTTCAACATCTCAATATCTAGGTTGGTTCTTTCTTTGATTCTTTGCGCTTCAAGATAATGCATCTCTCTTTCAAAATATTTGACCTGCTCATGGAGTTCATCTTCTATTTGCCTGATGATCAGGTGTATACGATCTCGTGGTGCAACGTAAAGATTCGCAGGAAATATTGCTGCATGGTTTATTCTTTCAAATCTTTTCCCATTTTCAGTATTGATTTGATTAATTTCCTCAATTTCATCGCCCAAGAAAACAACTTGGTATCCAAAGTCAAGGTATGGCAAATTAATGTCGACAGTATCGCCCCTTACTCTGAAAGTAGCTCGTTCCTGAATGTTTTCTGATCTTGAATACAAACTTTCCACCAACCTGTAAAGGAATGTATTTCGCGATATTTTCATGCCTTCTTCAATCCGTATGATACTTTTTTTGTAGTCTTCGGGGTTGCCCATACCGTAAATACAGGATACTGAAGCTACTATGATGATGTCTCTTCGACCAGATAGCAATGAAGAAGTTGCCCTTAGTCGCAGTTTGTCAATTTCAGCGTTAATTGAAAGATCTTTTTCAATGTAAGTATCCGTTACAGAGATGTAAGCTTCTGGCTGGTAATAATCATAATAAGATACGAAATACTCCACCGCATTCTCGGGAAAAAATTCTTTAAACTCACCATAAAGTTGGGCAGTCAAGGTTTTATTGTGCGTCAAAACCAATGTAGGTCGATTAATCTGGTTAATAACATTCGCTATTGTAAATGTTTTACCTGAACCAGTTACACCCAAAAGTACCTGATTCATATCTCCCTGATTTAACCCATTAACTAGTTTTCTTATGGCTTGGGGTTGGTCACCGGTAGGTTGATAATTGGAAGTTAATTTGAAATTCATGAGGCAAAATTACACGAATATCAAGATTAATATCCAGATTTAACGAAATGAAATAGCTTGTTATGTAAAAATATTAAAACCCTTACTTACCAACATAAATCTGATTTTTGAGCTTTTTGCATAATTTTGCATTCTATATTTGCGAAAAAAATATCTCAAGAATGAATTATTGGCTGTTAAAATCCGAACCATTCGTGTACTCATTTGACAAATTGATGAAAGAGGGAATTGGCACCTGGGACGGTGTCCGAAATTACCAGGCCAGAAATTATCTTAGAGCCATGAAATGTGGAGATTTGGGTTTTTTTTACCACAGCAATGAAGGACTTGAAATCGTTGGTATTGTCGAAATAACCAAAGAAGCATTTCCTGATCCGACTTTTGATGGTGATCGGTGGTCTGCTATTGAAGTCACTCCACTAATTCGTTTAGAACGTCCGGTAAGTTTAGTGGATATAAAAAAAACGGCTGAACTCAAAGGCATGGTTCTTGTTAACAATACGCGTCTTTCAGTTCAGCCGGTAAAACCCTCAGAGTGGGACACTATTTTGCAAATGTCCGGAACAGATTTTTAATTTTGTTTATGATGTTTTTGTAGTTTGCTGTGCTTTACACTATAGCCAAAATAGATTACAAAACCTATTAACAACCAAACTATCAATCTCAGCCAATTCGTCCAACCAAGTCCATAAATCATTGCACCACAAACTACTATACCTAAGATTGGCACCAGTGGCACAAAAGGTGTTTTGAATTTTCGATGAAGATCTGGTTCGGTTTTTCGTAAAATAATGACTCCGGCGCAAACAAGTATGAATGCAAATAGTGTACCGATACTGGTCATGTCACCTACTATGTCTCCAGGTACAAATGCCGCGAAAAAGCCAACAAGAACGAGGATGATTAAATTTGCTTTGTAAGGTGTATGATATTTATGGTGAAGCTGGGAAAATACTTTTGGCAATAATCCGTCACGACTCATTGAGTAAAATACCCTGGACTGACCAAGTAGCATAACAAGAATTACTGAAGAAAATCCGGCAAGAATGGCAATGGTAACCAGTTTGGCCAGCCACTCAAAACCCGGCATATATTTTTGTATTGCAAATGCGACAGATGCCTCTTTTCCTGTAGTTCTAAAATCTTCAACTGATGCAACTCCCGTTAAAACATGAGCAAATAAAATATACAAAATTGTACAGACAACCAATGAACCCAATATCCCAATCGGCATGTCTTTACCCGGATTTTTTGCCTCCTGGGCAGCCGTGGATACAGCATCAAATCCTATAAATGCAAAAAACACCACCCCTGCAGCTCCGAGTATTCCCATTATACCGCCATAGTTGTGAGATATACCTTGATGGTCAACATATTTTGTTGCTTCCGGGATATATACAGCATGGTTAACAGGATTTATGTAGCTCCAACCTGCGGCTATTATGAGAATAACAATGGTAACTTTCGTAACCACAATCAAATTGTTAACAAGCGCCGATTCTTGTGTTCCCCTTATCAATAATAAACTCAATGCACTTACAATAAATAAAGCCGGAAGATTAATTAAACCATGGGCGCCATTTATTGACATTTCGAATGGAGAATGGCATAATGCATACGGTATCGGGGGCAGATGCAAAACATTGGTGAGCAGATTATTTAGATACTCACTCCATGCAATGCCTACGGTTGCGGCACCTACAGCATATTCCAAAACGAGATCCCAGCCGATTATCCAGGCAATAAGTTCACCCATGGTAGCATAAGAATACGTATACGCGCTACCTGAAATGGGTATAGAAGAAGAAAATTCTGCATAACATAGTCCCGCCAAGGCACAACCTATTGCAGCAACAATGAAGCCAATAGTTACAGAAGGACCAGCATTTTGAGCAGCGGCAGCAGCCGTTCTGACAAATAAACCTGCACCTATTATTGCACCGATACCCAATGCTACAAGTGAGGAAGCAGTCAGAGTCTTTTTAAGTGTTTTTTCACCGTCCTCCGCATGTGCCATCAACATGCTTATCGACTTTTTTACGAAATAGTTTGACATTTTTTAATTAGTTAGTTGGTGTAAAAATAATCAGGTTTTGATTTTTTAAAAAACAATTTTTCAAATGTATAAAATAGTTTCATAACTGCCACCTTATTGGGTCCCTTATTACTTCAATAGTTTTTTGTTTTAAATAATTCCCCAATCCAATTCAACCGAAATTCCAATTTAAAAAACTTAAAAATTATTAGAATAATATTTGATATTAATTTAAAATCATTTAACTTTATTGCGCTAAGTTGGATTTAAGCAAACATATTCGACTTAAGGTAGTATGATCACAAGAATGTTGGCAATTGGTTGGCTAATGGTGCTGTGCTTGGTTGTTCAGGCACAAATAGATAATTGGATTCCATTTGCAAAAATCAACTCACCATCACCTTTGGAAACTTTCTCCAAATCTGACGTGGATATATTGGCTCCTAACCAAATTCAATTAAGGACAGAACCATTTGTAGTCACCATTCAAAATAAAAATCTAGAGCTTGATCGAACTTACATGATTGATTTTTTTCTGCAAAAGCCAGAGGATATCGAATCTGTGCAGTTCACTCTTGAAGCCAATCAGCATGCCATTGAAATAATCAAGGTTATTCCCAATCTCCAACTTGATACAAAGTCAGTTGACTTTACACTGTTTCAGGACCAAAACATCCTCTCCGTTAACTGGGAAAAGAACGACCAATCCATCCAAAAAGGTGAAGCAGTCTTCTTTACCATTATGATACGGGTTACTAAACCAATTTCGATGGATCAGGCTTTTATTATTTCATCCAAAATTAATAAAGCCAGAGGTGTTAACAAAGCAGGTGAAGAGGTGAGTG
>JAEUUM010000581.1 GCA_016787375.1 Saprospiraceae bacterium | reverse complement strand
CTACAATCCAGTTTGTTACCATTTAAAGCTCCAACCAACCTTTTATCTTTTGTTTTTGAAGAAGAAAGGAACTTTTCTGCAATTAGCTTATGAAGGTAAATGGTTTCATTTTTGTATGATCTGAAACTTTCCTTCCAGGTTCTTTGAAAAACTGCACATCCACTTGAATGTTTTCTCAAATTATTAATAAAATCAATCTTAATGAGATAAGGATCGGTCGTCAAAAACTCATACACCTTATCATCTAGGAGAACTTCATCTTCCGAATTTTTCAATTTAATTTTGTAGAGCACGTTTTTTGTTTTTATGGGGTTTGTGAATAGTGTTAAGCAAATTTATACCTTTGAATATTATTATTTATGAAAGCAGTTTACTATTATTTAAAAAGATGTTCAGATTTATCAAAATCTTCATTGGGCGGTGTCTCTCCTAATCCCTTGGTTGGTGCATTAATTGTTTATAATCAAAGGATTATAGGCGAAGGTTTCCACAAAATATACGGAGGACCGCATGCTGAAGTAAATGCTTTTAATTCTGTGAGTTTGGAGGATAGGAAGTTAATACCTTTTGCGACATTGTTTGTTTCTCTTGAACCTTGTAATTTTTTTGGTAAAACTCCACCCTGTACTGAATTAATAATAAATTACGGCGTAAAAAACATTACAATTAGTGACATAGATTTTACTCCAGAAGTAAATGGCAACGGCTTGAATTATCTGAATGTCAATGGAATCCAAACGGATATTGTAAACGTCGAAAAACCTGAATTCAGTCCAATTAGATTTAGAAATGTATATGCAAAATTAAAACGTCCTTATATTGTTGTAAAATATGCTTCAAGTATAGATGGATATATTGGCAATGGTGTCAATTCCGTAAAGCTAAGTAACCCTTTATCCGATCGGTTTGTGCACCTTATGCGATCGCATGTGGACGCAATCCTTATAGGCAAAAATACAGCATTGTCTGATAGCCCAAAGTTAACAACAAGGTTGGTTCCTGGAAAATCATCTATGAAAATTCTAATAGACCCCCATCTATCTGTACCTTTAAGCAATGACTTTTTTAAAACACCAGGCAGAATTATTGTATATAATTATTTTTCAGATTCCATTAGTGGTAATATTCAATTGATAAAAATCAAAAACGATTCAAATTTTTTACACAATTTATTGTTTGACTTACATCAAAAAAATATCGGGATTCTTTTGGTAGAAGGTGGAAGCAAAACAATTCAGGAATTTGTGGATAATGAACTCTATGATGAAATTTACGAGATTCAAACCAAAAAAATTTTGAGAAATGGCATAAAGAAACCATCAAAAATTGGTGAAATGCAAATAATCCATCGGTTCAGAGGTGATGTTATTCTTAAAAAATTTATTAATAGGTTGTAATTTTGTTAAATTAAATTTAAAGTATTTCGCAATCGCCACAAAACTTTGTTAATGTGGTTTAAAGGATATTACATTTGTGCAAAGTATTAAATATTTTTTGTTGTTATGTTATCACGTTTTCTTTTATTTCTATTGATCGGTTTTAGTTTGTGTAACACCAGTTACACTCAGACTACTGTTAAATGGATGTCACTAGAAGAAGCTGTTGAAAAGTCCAAAACAGAAAAACGTAAGATTTTTATTGACATTTACACAGACTGGTGTGGTTGGTGCAAAGTTATGGATCGAGAGACATTCCAAAATCCATGTATTGCAAATTATTTAAACAGAAATTATTATCCTGTTAAGTTTAATGCTGAACAAAAGAAAGATATTGTCTTTAAGGGGACGGTCTATAGCTATATTAAAAGTGGGAGCAGTGGTTATCATTCACTTGCAGCAGCAATAATGAGGGGTAAACTAAGTTATCCGACTTCTGTTTTTTTAGACGAAAATCTGAACCTTATTCAGCCTCTTGATGGTTATTTGAATATCAAAGATTTTGAGAAAATTATGGTTTATTTCGCCCAAGACAGATATCGCGATACTCCTTGGCCAAAGTACGAGAGAACATTTGTGTCTCCTGTTAACTGCAAATAAGACCGGGATTAACTCCTTCTTCTGCCACCAAGACCAAGTACACCTAAGATTCCCCTTGTTATCTCTCTTGCAACTGTTGATCCAATCCTTTTTGTCATAGGATCATCCAATACCTTGTCAAACCAACCTTTTTCTTCTTTTTTATTTGCTGTGTTATTATCTGTAGACGGATCGCTGGTTTGGGAAGCTTCATCCAGCTTTGATTTTAATATTTCAAATGCACTCTCACGATTAATGGTCTGGTTATATTTTGGAGAAATTCTGGAATTGTTGATAACATCATCTATTTCAGCTTCTGTTAGAATATCCATTCGTGATTGAGGCGCTCTCAGCATCGTATGTGCCAACGGGCTGGGAATACCTTTCTCATTAAGTACAGTAACGATGGCTTCTCCAATTCCAAGATTAGTTATTAATTCATCAACATCATAAAATTCTGTAATTGGATAATTTTGAGATGCTAAAGTTATGCTCTTCCTATCCTTTGCTGTAAAAGCCCTCAAGGTATGTTGAATTTTCATTCCGAGTTGACTCAAAACTATTTCGGGCACATCAACAGGATTTTGGGTAATAAAAAACACACCAATTCCCTTTGATCTTATTAGTTTTATGATTGTCTCAATTTGGCCCAATAATACTTTTGAAGCTTCCTGAAAGACCAAATGAGCCTCGTCAATAAAAATAACCAACTTGGGTTTGTCAAGGTCCCCTGCTTCCGGATACGAAGAATATATTTCAGCGAGCATCTGAAGCATGTAAGTGGAAAATAATTTTGGTTTGTCCTGGATGTCAGTCAACCTAACAACCGAAATATATCCTTCTCCGTTAGCTGATTTGCGGGCAAGGTCGCTCACATCAAAAGAAATTTCACCAAAAAATTTTATTGCTCCTTGTTGCTCTAATTCTATTATTTTTCTGAGAATTATCCCTATCGAAGAAGAAGAAACCAAGCCGAAATCTTTTTCAAATGCATCTTTTCCGTCCGTTGTAATGTGTTGTAGTACAGCTTTAATATCACTCAAGTCTAACAATGGCAATTTGTTATCATCACAATACTTGAATATAACTGAGACTATACCACTTTGAGTTTCGTTCAATTCAAGGATTTTTGAAAAAAGTACCGGTCCAAACTCGGAAACGGTGGCACGCAATCTGGTACCCTTTTCATCTGATATAGTTAGAAATTCAACTTCATTACCAGAAGGTGTAAAAGGAATTCCTATTAAATTGTGTCTGTCAAGGATCTTTTGGTTTGTCGTTCCTGGCATAGCAATTCCACTCAAATCACCTTTGATGTCCATCAACAGAGATGGGACACCATTTTTAGAGAGGTTTTCAGCCAGTATTTGTAATGTTTTAGTTTTTCCGGAACCAGTGGCACCTGCTATAAGCCCGTGGCGATTCAAAGTTTTGAGTGGTACCTTTACGGGCGCTTCAGGTAATACCTGACCCTCAAAAATTGCAGCACCCAACTGAATTGAATCACTCGAAAAAGTGTAACCGCTTTGGTGATTTCGTATAAATGAATCTTTTTTTGACATAAATCGGTTTAATCAAAATTCCATTTAACATTTCTCAATTCAAATCGTTTTGAATCGATTTTCCAGTTATTTTTTAAAGTTCTGTTATCAGGATAACTGTAATTATGTTTGTTTAGGAATGAAATAATTTCGTCTGATTTTCTTGAAGATTTACTAATAACAAACTCATATAAGTGCTGGTTTGTAGGCATTAGCGGGATTAACATTGCCAAATCTACTTTTTTTGATTTGTTGTATCCTTTGATTAGTAGTAAAAGTTCTGGTTTAGCATCTGGGGTTTTTAATACTCTGGTGGATATCAGTAAATTTTTGTAATTTTTTTGCCAGTACTCTATACTTTCCAACAATTCTCTGTAAACGCCCAAATAAAATCCTCTGTTAATATTTTCTTTCAATAAACTTGAATAAGTTGAATGATTAGAAAAATCTAACAAAGCAACTTCAAGTGTGTCAAGCTTTTTATTTTTTCTTGTTTGCACTATTTCTGAACTGATGATTGAAAATGTTTTGCTGTCATTTACAAATTGATCATGGCAAACAACTGTATGAGCAATAGTATCAAATAAGATCACAGAAGATCCGCCACCTAAGAGTATGGTATTATTATAAACTTTTTCGTCTTGATATAACTCCTCCAATAAAAGATGATTGATTTTTACATCTTCTTTCAACGCTTCTTTACTTGAAGAAGCAAATGGTATAAAAAACCTATTTTTGGCGTAAATTATAAAACCGGCAAGCCCAATGAAAATTATCAGAATTAGTTTTCTCAAAGTATGCTAAAATTTTAAAACACAAATATACAACAATTGCCACAATTATCATGGAATTTTAGTTGTCAAATCATTCATATTTGACCTCACATTATTCATATTAATCAACATTTAGTACCTTTGATGAATGAAAGACTTGTACAAAATATTTATTCTGTATGTGCTTGTAATGATTGGCGATCCAGTTTTTGTAAACTGCCAAAATATCATTGGAAGTCTTAATAATGCTTCATCAAATTCAATGGGGGGCGTCAGTTCGGCCTATCTGGATATTCGAGGACTTGCCGCAAATCCTGCTTCCATTGGAAGCATTAATTCCTTTCAAGGATATGTTTTTACGGATCAACGTTTTGGTTTAAAGGAACTTTCATCCTATTCACTTGGTGTGGCAATACCCACTCATTCCGGTGCTTTTGGTATTTCTTTTGGGCGTTATGGTTTTAATATTTATAATGAAAATTTCTTTGCTGCATCCTATTCCAGGAAATTATTAACCAACCTGACAATTGGAGGCGGTATTGAATATCAATATTTCAACATACAAGATTATGGAAACAAAGGATTATTTGGGTTTCAACTAGGTTTAACATCCACAGTTACCTCCACTACCAC
>JAEUUM010000319.1 GCA_016787375.1 Saprospiraceae bacterium | reverse complement strand
GCACTGAATATTAGTGATCGGGATGTGTGTTTCAGATAATCAATTACTTCTTTGGAGGATGCAACAAACCCACCTAGAGAAGCCAAAGATTTGCTAAAGGTACCGATTTGCATATCCACTGCATCATGCATATTAAAGTGTGAACCTGTACCGATGCCCTGGTAGCCGATAACACCAACCGAGTGTGCATCATCAACTATTAAATTAGCATCGTATCTTTTAGCAATTTTAGCCATTTCGGGTAAATTGGCAATATCACCTTCCATGCTGAAAATTCCGTCAACAACAATAAATTTGTTAGATTCTGGATTTAATCTTGACATGATGTCATCAAGGTCAGCCATGTCATTGTGTCTGAACTTCAGTACTTTGGCATAAGAAAGTCTGGTAGCGTCAATGATTGATGCATGTACACGTTCATCTATCAAAATGTAATCGTGCCTTCCGGCTAAAGGAGCCAGAGCACCAAGGTTGGCTTGAAAACCGGTACTGTACAATAATACAGCTTCTCTTTGTAAGTAGTGACAAAGCAATTCTTCAAGCTCGATATGTATGTTGAGTGTACCATTTAAAAATCTTGAACCTGCGCAACCGGTTCCATAAATATCAATGGCTTTTTTTGCTGCTTCCTTGATTCTTGGATGATTTGTAAGGCCTAGGTAGGAGTTAGAACCAAACATTAAAATTGGCTTCCCATCAATATTAACAACTGTGTCTTGTTCAGATTCAATTATCCTGAAATAAGGATACAAGCCAGCAATCTTGAGTTCATTAGGTAATGAAAAAGCCTGAATTTTATCTAATAATCTTTGGTTCATTCTTTAGTATCTTTGGCATTAACGTTTAGTATGATAAGATTTCTTTAAATTAGAAATACCCTTTTTGTGAAGAAGAGTAGTTTTCTTACACGTACTAAGGGGCAAAGATACAAAAACTTAACATAGTGTATAAAGTTTAGAATTTTATTGAAAAAAATAAAATGTTAAAATATTGTATTCAGCCAATTGTAAATACCGGAACTGATATGAAGGATTGACTCAGAAATTATAAGAAATTGTAACACTTGTTATGTTTGTATGCCTTTAAGTAGTTTAATTTCATTTCTGTACAAAATCAACTTATTTTCATTTTCCAGGTGTTTCAACAGCCTGCTGATTACAACCCTTGAAGTGGCCAAATCATCTGCAATTTGTTGATGTGAAGCCTTTATCACAGCCGAACCTGAAATTTTCTGTTTGTCTACAAGGTATTTTATCAAACGATCATCCAGATTTTTGAAGGCAATCGATTCAAATGAATTCAATAATTCGTTGAACCTTGTTGTAAAACTATGCATTATATAGCTGCGCCAAGTAGTATACTTACACAACCATTCATCCATTATTTTTTGAGGGATTGCTACCAAATTAACTTCGTCTTCTGCAACTGCTTTAACCTCGCTTTGTTTGGCATCCATACAACAAGTGTATGCCATTGCGCAGCTTTCGTTACTTGACAAATAATACAATAATATTTCCTTGCCATCTTCATCTTGTGTCATGACCCTGACATTACCACTCAATATAATTGGCATGGCGTTCATGAATTTGCCATAATCCATGATTACTTCTCCCTCTTTATAGTTCTTAAAACTACCCAAAGTATTTAGTTCATTTACCAGAGCGGGTTCAAAGAGTTGATTGAGTTTGGAAAGCATAAATATTTTTTAAAATTCTTCTGGCAAATTACTTCAATAGTTTGAATACGGAAAGAAATTAATAAAATATTATAAAAAGTATTGCAGTACTTAAATACTTATTATATCTTTGTAAAAAAATAGACGAATGATTTTAAGTCAATCTTGCAGAGCAGCTATCAAAGCACTCGTGTTTATAGCCACTTATGGAAAGGATGGTCATAAGACTTCAATCAAAGAGATTGCAATCGGAACTGGGGAGAACGAGCACACCATCGGAAAAACCCTTCAATTACTTGTAAAAAATGATTCATTGAATAGTCAAAAGGGACCGGCGGGCGGATTTTACTTAACTCCGGAGCAAAGTGCTAAGCCACTCATTGACATCGTAATTTTATTGGATGGAAATCAAATATTTAACGGATGTGTGCTTGGATTGCCACAATGTTCTGCAAAGACTCCTTGTCCAATGCATTTTGAGTTTAAAGAGATTAGGGATAATCTTGTAACATTATTCAGGGATAATACTGTTGGTTCTTTGAGTGAGGAATTGTTAAAGGGTGGGTTGCACTTGATTCAAAGTTAAATAGAATGAATATGCAAATTGATCCAAATATTTTGATAGCCTGGGGTGGTGTTTCTAAAATGTACTTAAAGAATGAAAATATTTTTTTTGAAGAAAACCCGGCCAGATTTTACTTTCAAATCCTTGATGGAAATGTTAAAATGTCAAATCTTAACAATGATGGGAAGGAATTTATTCAAGGTATCTTTAAGTCAGGGGAGAGTTTTGGGGAACCACCACTGTTTCTGAACGAAAACTACCCTGCAACTGCAACTGCTTTAAAAGAGTCTGTAGTTATTAAACTTTCTAAAGATTCATTTTTCAAAATATTGGAGGCATATCCGGATATCCAATTCAATTTTTTAAAGGTATTTGCAAAACGTATTTATAGTAAGGCTTCCACCAATCGCGATTTGATCAATAATGATCCATCCCATAGGATTATTGCATTTTTAGATTCAATTAAAAAGGAGAATTCTGAAAATGAAAAAAGAATAAAAATACCATTCACCAGACAAGAAATAGCAAATTTTACAGGACTAAGGGTCGAAACCGTTATCAGGACTCTTTTAAAAATGGAGAAGGAGCAAAAAGTTGAAATTATAGACAGAAAGTTATACTATTGATATGCAAAAGGAGTTCAGAATTTGGGTAAGATTTTCTTTAGGAAATTTAGCACTCGTCGCTTGTTTGGGTGTTTTAATGCGATACAAAATTGGTTTTGAGTTTCCTTTTTTTGAGCAGAAAAATATTCAGCATGCGCATTCAAATTTCGCTTTTACAGGATGGATCAGCCATTCTTTGTTTACATTCATTTGTTATAGTTATTGGCAGGAATTTTCAACAGAAGTGCAAAGACGTTTTATTAAACTTATCAATGCAAATTTAATTTTTGCATTTGGATTGTTAATTTCCTTTTTTGTTCAAGGTTATGGCTACTTTTCAATCTCATTCACCATACTCTCTATTTTAACGGCCATTTTGTTTGCAGCAACGTTCTTTAGTGTGGTTAAAGATCTGGCTCCAAATGCTTCAACAAAATGGATTCAAGCCGGGCTGGTATTCAATTTGGTTTCATCAGTAG
>JAEUUM010000293.1 GCA_016787375.1 Saprospiraceae bacterium | reverse complement strand
TTCGGTGGAGTTTCACAGTCTTCACAAGTTGACACACTAAAAAGAGGTATTGATATTTTAATTGCCACTCCCGGTCGTTTACTTGACTTGATCGGACAAGGATTTTTCAACCTTAAAACTTTTGACTTTTTTGTACTATATGAAGCAGATCGAATTCTAGACATTGGTTTTGTAAATGATGTAAAAAAAATCATTACCAAAATACCAGAAAAGAGGCAATCACTTTTTTTTAGTGCCACCATGCCACCTTCAATAATGGAATTAGCACACTCAATTTTAAAAAACCCATCAAGAGTTGAAGTTACTCCTGAAAGCACTACCGCAGAATCAGTGCAACAAAAGGTATTTTTTGTAGAAAAAAACAATAAACGTTTCCTACTTGAATATATTCTTGAGCAAGAGAATGTTGAACGGTTATTGGTTTTTACAAAAACAAAACATGGTGCGAATAAGGTAGTTAAAAACCTCGAAGTTGCCGGTATCAGAGCAGAAGCCATACATGGTAATAAATCGCAGGTAGCACGACAAAATGCATTAGCAAATTTTAAAAATCATAAAACGAGGGTCTTGGTTGCAACAGATATTGCCGCTCGTGGTATAGATATTGATGATTTAGCCCATGTTGTAAATTATGAATTGCCCAATGTTCCTGAAACTTATGTCCACAGAATTGGGCGAACAGGAAGAGCAGGAGCTTCAGGAGTTGCATTTTCTTTTTGTGATCAGGATGAGTGGAGTTTACTCAAGGATATTCAGAAACTAATCAACTTCAATATTGACATTATGGATACACATCCATATACCCCGGGAAAATATCCGGATACTAAATCCATGATTACTGAAAGGAAGCAAGAGTTGAGAAAGCCAATCCAAAGAAATTACAGCCAACAATCCTCAACAAAACCAAAAACAAGGAAATGGTTTAAACCAAAACAAAAAAGCACCAATTCTGTCGCGGGGAATTAATGTTCCCTGATATTGTCTTAAATAAACGATGGGGGATTGGATAACCAACCTCCATCGTTTTTAAACCAGGTTACTTGTCGTTTAGCATACCTTCGTGAGTTTTGTTTAATCAACTCCACCGCCTGTTCGTGGGTAATTTTCCCTTCAAAATAATCAAACCACTCTTTGTAACCAACTGTTTGAAGTGGGTTTTTATCTTTGTAGGGATATAATTCCATAGCTTCGTCTTTAAGGCCTCTTTTCACCATTTCATCCACCCTTATATTTATTCTTTCGTACAGAGTCTCTCTTTCTATTTCTATAAAATTCTTAATTATTGAAAAATTCCTCTTTTTAGGTTCCGATTTTCTAAAACTTGAAAATGTTGATCCAGTCTGCATGATAACCTCAGCTGCTCTCAATAGACGTCTGGGATTTTGAATATCAACAGATTTAAAGTATTGCGGATCTCGTTCGGATACAAATTCTTGTAACTTTTCAATACCATGTTCTTCCATCAATTTTCTGGTTTGTTCTCTAATTTCAGGATAAATTGTGGGAAAAAAATCAAGACCATCTGTGACTGCTTTTATAAATAGACCTGACCCTCCTGCCATAATAACGATGTCATGAATTTTGAACAATTCATCAAGCAAGTTAATAGCTTCGTTTTCATAGGTGCCTGCATCATAATCCTCATTTATCGACAAATTATCGATAAAATAGTGCTTCACTAAATCTAATTCCGATATACTTGGCTTAGCAGTTCCAATGGTCATTTCCTTATAAAATTGTCTGCTATCAGCTGATAGAATCACCGTTTTCAGGCTTTGCGCCATTTCAATTGCTTTGGCAGTTTTGCCTGAAGCTGTTGGGCCACCAATAATATAAAGATATTTATCGCTGATCATGAGGCGAATCTACAAAATTGATCATATTTGTACTTGATTTCAATAAAACTATTGACAATATGTTATATGCACTGGTGCATCCAATTGCAAAATTAGGATTCAAAATATTCTTTAGGCATATACATGTGCATGGTCTTGAGAATATTCCAACCAAAGGCCCTCTAATAATTGCAGCCAACCATCCGACTGCATTCATTGAACCATGCCTTGCTGCTTGTTTTCAGAAAAGGACATTGAATTTTATCGTAAGAGGCGATATTTTTAAAAATGCTTTTTACATTAAAATGTTAAAATCATTACATCTAATCCCGATATTCAGATTCAAGGATGGATATGCCAACTTGAAAAACAATCAGGAAACATTCAAATATTGTAATGAAGTTTTAAAAGAAGAAAAAACAATTTTTATTCTT
>JAEUUM010000259.1 GCA_016787375.1 Saprospiraceae bacterium | reverse complement strand
GGTACACAATGGACCAAAGTTAAAGATGGATTTTACTCAGATATTGCTTTTGAACCTGGAACGTCAAATTTGTATGCAGCCCAGCATGATTATTGGGGTAGTAGTGAGATCTACAGTTCAACCAACAAAGGGCTCAATTGGTCAAAACTCAGTAATTTTAATATGAAATACAACTGGATTCGTCTTGCAGTATCGCCTGCTAATCCGAGCATCCTGGCTGCTTCAAATTCTTCTGATAACTCTTTGTATGTGAGCTATTCAAAAGGTGCAAATCTAAATAAAATAGGAAATATGCCTGCCCAAAGTAATGGTAATGCCGAAAATGCTGTATTATTCATTTCTCCTACTAATGCCAATGTTTTCTATGCCGGATATGTTAATATTTATAAATCTACAACAGGTGGAACCAACTGGAAGCAACAAACATTGTGGTATGGAGGGGGAGGTTATCCTGAAGTGCATGCAGACCATCATAACATCACTTATAGTCCGATAAATAAAAAGCAAATATGGTTTAATTGCGATGGTGGTGTATACCGGTACGATGAAACCGCTGACTCGTGGACTGACTTTTCAAAAGGGCTTGCCATTACTCAATTTTATCGTATTGCAATTTCCCAAAAAGATTCAAAGTTCATGATTGGAGGAACGCAGGATAATGGTGGCAGGAAAATGTTATCCAATGGAAACTGGGCAGCAACGAATGGTGGTGATGCCATGGAAGTAGCCATAGACCCTACCAATGATAACATTATTTATACCACCTATGTCAACGGAAAACTCTACCGTTCCAACGATAAATGGGTAAATGATCAATATTATGAAATCAGCTCTAAGATACCGGGAGGCAAACCCAATGGCAGTTGGATAACACCTTATATGATCGACCCAAATGCCAGTTCGACATTGGTTGCAGGTTATAATGATGTATTTATAACAACTAACAAAGGGGAGTCATGGGCTAAAATAAGCAACAGCCTCACCGGAAGTGTTGACAATACGCTGAATTGTCTTCAAATAGCGGCCTCTGATTCAAAGATTATTTATTGTTCAAGAAATAATACTCTGTACAAAACAATCAATCAGGGAACGAACTGGTCGACAATAACCGTACCTGACAATGGAGATATAACCAGCATTACGATTCATCCCACCAACTCTAATATTATTTGGTTAACTAAAAACGGTTACAATGCAGGACAAAAGGTTTACAAATCAACAAATGGTGGCAACACCTGGGTCAATATTTCCGGTACTCTCCCAAATATACCTGTAAATTGCATGATTTATGAAAAGGGCAGCAAAGATGCTTTGTATATTGGAACCGATATTGGGGTGTATTACCGAAGCAATAACCTGACTGATTGGGTACCTTTTACACTTGGCCTACCCAATACAGAGGTAAGTGATCTTGAAATTCAATACGAAAAAAAACTGATCAGAGCTGCAACTTATGGGAGGGGGATCTGGGAAAGTGCTCTGGCTCAACCTGAGTTGATTACACCAAATTTGGTTTTGGACAATTTTAAGTTCAGCAACACTGATTCATTGTTGATATGTGTCGGACAAAACATTCAGTTTGACCCTCAAGCCAAAGGAACAGGCAAATGGTCTTGGACCGGTCCCAAAGGGTTTAATTCCTCATTAAGGGATCCTCAATTAATTGCAGATCTCTCGAATTCAGGAGAGTATGTTGTTACTTACACAGATAAATACGGTATCAGTTCGATACAGAAATATGCAATCTCTGTAATTGACAAACCTTCAGTAATGATCACTGCACAGGATTCAAGTTTATGTCCCGGACAACAAACCATTCTGTCAACCTCAGGATATAACCTGATAACATGGTTGCCTTCAAATATCACAAATTCCCAACTTCAGGTCATTGCAGATTCTTCTGTCAGTTATATGGCATTTGCAAAGGTAAATTTAGGCTGTACGGATACTGCCTTTTTCAAGTTGAATGTTTTCCCAAAGCCTGAAATGTCTTTGATCCAAGACAAAGTGCAAATTTGTGCTGAAGACTCTTTGATGCTTGTAGGTTCCGGAATGAAATCCTACTTTTGGAAGCTCTCTTCAGATACTTTCACAACTGATACAGTGATAATACATCTGATTATTGATACAGAGATTATATTAATTGGATTGGATAGTAATGGTTGTTCAGATACATTAACCAGTTCTGTTAAGGTTGTAAACAATCCGACAGTTGTAATCAGTGCCTCAAGTTCTGAAATATGTATGGGTGACACAGTTTTGCTGACATCATCTCAAAATAATGCCAATCTCTGGTCTTCAGCTGAAATTACAAATACCATTAATATCAAACCGGACTCAACGCAAGAGTATACTGTTTTGCATATTGACGGAAATGGATGTAAGGCATCAGATTCCATTTCAATTTTGGTTCATGATAATCCTTCAAAACCCAATTTGGTTCAAAATATGAATACCATATTTACCTCTTCTGATGCTTCGAATTATTCCTGGTATTTTAAAGGCAAACTCCTTCAATCAGGACCGCTGAATTCAATTACAGCAGACCAAAGTGGATTTTATACTTTAATTGTGACAGATAAATTCGGATGCAGCAGCAAAGACTCAATTCAGTTTATTTTGACTGGCGTCAATGAAATTAATGATAAATATGCATTAAGCATCACGCCTAATCCCGGTCATGGAATATTCAAAATAAGTTATCAATTGGGGATCCTCCAAAATGTAGAACTATTTGTTTCTGACGCTTCCGGCAAAGTGATCTGGAAAGGACAGAGTAAAGCCGATGTTGGTGAGGTTAAAGATATGATCGATCTGAGTTCAGTCCCCAAAGGTCAGTACGAATTGTGTTTGAGAACAAATTCAGGTATTATTTGCAAAGCATTAATTATTCAATGATTAAAATTAGATTTCAGGTAGGATAAAATATATTACCAGCTTCTTCCATACAAACTGTAGCCTTCTTTTTCCAGCTGCTCTCTGTGATCAGGGTGTGAAATTTTGATAAGTTCTTTTACCCTCTGAGCAATGTTCTTGCCATATAGGTCGGCAACACCATATTCTGTAACAACGTAATGTACGTGAGCCCTTGATGTTACAACGCCTGCTCCAGGTTTGAGGATGGGGACAATTTTCGAAATTCCTTTTGAAGTAACTGATCCAATAGCTATGATAGGTTTGCCTCCTTCGCTGAGTGAGGCACCTCTTATAAAGTCCATTTGGCCGCCTACACCACCATAAATATGGGTGCCTATGGAATCAGCACATACCTGGCCCGTGAGGTCAATTTCAATAGCACTGTTGATTGCAGTAACTTTTGGGTTACGTCTGATAATGGTTGAATCATTAACATATTCTGCGTCCAGCATTGCAACTGCTGGGTTATCATGAATAAAATCATACAGTTTTTTAGTGCCGATAGCGAATGAACCTACTGTTTTACCGGGATATTTGATTTTATATTTGTTTGTTATTACCCCTTTTTCAATAAGAGGTAGTATCCCGTCACTAAACATTTCGGTGTGAATACCAAGATCTTTGTGGTTGATGAGAAATTGGGCAACTGCATTTGGTATGGCGCCGATTCCGAGTTGAAGTGTTGCTCTGTCTTCCACTATTTCTGCGATGTGTTTGCCAATTGCCAGTTCGTATTCCTCCATTATGGGTGGTTCCGATTGAAATATGGGCCCCTCAAAATACACCATTGAATCGAACTTTGAATAATGAATAGATCCATCACCATGAGACCGGGGCATATTAGGGTTGACAACAGCTATGATTTTTTTAGCTACATCCGTTGCAGCTTTGGTCACATCTATTGAAACACCAAGCGAACAAAAGCCATGAACGTCAGGAGGGGAGACTTGAACCATCGCAACATCAATTGGCATTACACCTCTTCTGAATAGCAATGGTACTTCACTTAAAAATATTGGAATATATTGAACATGGTCATGGTTAATGTATGGTCTGACATTGCTGCCAACAAAAAATGCATTGGTATTAAATGAACCAATATATTCCGGTGAAATATAGGGTGCCGGTCCTTCTGTATGCATATGGCAAACTTCAATATCCTTTAGTTCTTTGTGTCTTAATACCATGGCTTCAATCAGAGGCGTAGGAGTAGCTGCCCCTCCCTGTATAAAAACTCTGTCACCACTTTTTATGATTGAAACTGCCTCTACTGCAGTTTTAAATGCAAACATTTTATCAATTTTTTAATTTGGTTGTTTGGTCGCGCAGGGTTTCATCAAACATTTTATAAATTCTTTTATACTCATCAGTCCAACTGCTTGCTTCTTTAAATCCATGATCCTCAACAGGGAATACTGCAAATTCCCAATTGTCTTTACGCAATTCAACCAGTCTTTGAGCTAACCTTACAACATCCTGAAAATGCACGTTCGTATCAATCATGCCATGCAGAATAAGTAATCGATCTTGTAATCCTTCAGCAAAATATATTGGTGAACTCCTTTTAAAGGAAATACTGTCCTCTGTGGGTGTGTTGAGTATATTTGATGTGTACTCATGATTGTAGTGAGCCCAATCTGTAACTGAGCGAAGAGCTGCTCCACATTTAAAAACTCCGGGTCTGGTAAACTGGGCCATTAAAGTGATGAAACCACCATAAGATCCACCGTAAATACCGAGTTTATTTTTGTTTACACCAAGTGAATCTACCAAGAATTTTGCACCGTCAACCTGATCATCGAGATCACGGTTTCCCATATACCTGTATATTGCTGTCCTCCAATCACGGCCATATCCATCGCTTGCACGATAGTCAATATCAAGCACAGTATAGCCATTATCGGCAAGCATATTGTGGAACATGAATTCCCGATAATAATTGCTCCACCATTTATGCACATTTTGTAAATACCCTGCGCCATGTACAAATATCACGCCTGCACCGTTAGGATTTTCTGGTTTGTATAATCGCGCTGGAACTTTTACGCCGTCAGAAGCTGTAAATTTGATTATTTCAGGCTCACGCCATTTGTACTTATTGAATTGAGCTGTAGTTGATTGAGTAAGTTGTTCAGGTTTGGCGCCTGCTTTGTTTTCCATGATGTATAGTTCCCATGGTTTGTTGGTAAAAGAATACCTGATGGCAAGATATTTTTCGTCAGGCGAAACACTCACTTCATGATTGCCTGGTATTTGAGTTATTTGCTCCATCTCACCACCATTTACAGATAGTTTGTAAAAATGATGTTCAAATGGAGATACTTTATTGGAGCTTACATAAAAATATCTGTGATCACCAGATATCTGAACATTTAGTATTTCGAAATTGCCGGAGGTCAGGGATTTTTTCTCTTTGGTTAAAATATTTTGCCTGTAGAGATGAGAGTAGCCGGTCATTTCAGATTGGTACCAAAAGTTTTCTTCATCAATCCAACCAATTGTGCCTGAGGCGTTTGACCATTCCTCAATACCGGGGCCACCAATCCATGCGTCGTCGTGTTGTCTGTCCAGGATGGTATACTTATCATTTCCATTTGGGTCTATCAACACAAGCCACCTGTCTTTGTGATCCTGAGATTTTATTTCCAAAATGGCCTTACCTGATTTGTTGAAGATGGGGCCAAAATAATTCACTTCACGAGGAGTGGTTGATATTCCGGTATAACTTGAGTCCCTGGTATATTCTCTGTAATATGCCGGTTGCTCAAATATGCCCGTTCG
>JAEUUM010000255.1 GCA_016787375.1 Saprospiraceae bacterium | reverse complement strand
ACATTATTCATTATCAAATACCACATACTGAACAGGCATTTATTCACCGTAATGGACGAACTGCAAGGATGAAAGCGGAAGGAACAGCATTTTTGATTATGAAAAATACTGATAGATTACCTGAATATATTACCAATGAATTAAGCATTATACAATTACCTGAAAAACCTTCTTTACCTTCAGCTTCAGAATGGACAACATTGCGTTTTCCCTATGGAAGAAAAGAAAAAATAAATAAAGTCGATATTGTTGGCTTGCTGCACCAAAAAGCAAAACTTGAGAAGGATGATTTAGGATTAATAGAAGTTTCGGACCACGCTGCATTTGCTGCTGTCAAAACCAAAAAGGTAAAAAACTGTCTGCATCTGCTTTCAAATGAAAAGATAAAAAACAAACTGGTGAAGGTCGAAGTGGTATAATTAATTCTTTGCATCAAATTTAACATCCCAACATTCCATACTTCCCATTTCACCGCATGACATACAAATATGGGTTATTTGATTTTCAGTTATCAACTTTTTTACAATAACTTGTCCGTCGCAACGAAATCTGACGGCCGTGTTATTTTTCCATGTCCACAAATCTTCACCGACAGAAACAGGTACAAAACCTAAATTTGTATATTTTTTGGTTTCTTCGTCAGTTAAAGCTCCAAAATAGTTTGATTTAATGGCAATTTTAGGAACATCAAAAATCACAGTTGTGTCCATTTGAGAATCTTCTATGGTTAACGGGGTGAAAATTCTACCGTTTTGTGAGAAGCCAAACTGAAATATAAAACAAATAAAAAATGTGCCAAGGAGTTTCATTTTATTTGAATTCGCTGAACTAGATCAAAAATAACAGGTTAATTGGTTCAAATATAACCCAAATATTTTGGAAAATCAATTGATTGATATCTCATCCAATAGTGATTTTGAAAATATTTCAACCATTGCGCCAAAACAAAGAAAGCCCCTCACGGAGCTTTCTTTTACAGTGAAATCTGTAGATTATTTAGACTTGATGAGTTCGATATTGCAGTTGATTCTTACTTTTTGACCGATGGTAAGTCCACCTGCCTCAAGTGCTGAATTGTATTTTAATCCAAAATCATAACGGTCAATTTCACCTGTCACTTTGATACCAGCTCTTGTGTTTCCATAAGGATCTTTTACCGTTCCGTTGAATTTAGCATTGAGAGTCATTGTCTTGGTTACTCCATGCATGGTAAGATCACCTGTTACTGAATACTGGTTTCCTTTTATTTGCTTGAACTTTCTACCTTTAAATGTAATATAAGGGAATTGATTAGCATCAAAAAAATCTGCCGACTTTAAGTGACCATCTCTTTTTTCATCGTCTGTTGTGATACTTTCGGTCTTAAGCGTTATATCAAAGACTGCATCAGTAAAGTCAGCTTTATCTGACTTTACATTCATCGTAAAATCTTTAAACTTTCCAGCTGTCTCAGAAACAACCATGTGGTCTACTTCAAAATTGATACTAGAGTGTGAACGATCCAGGTTCCATGCTGTTGATTGTGCATTCGCAAAAAATGCGCTCAGAGCAAAAATACACATTGACAATACTCTCATAAAATTGATTTTTTGGTTTTTTAATTAAAATAATACCACAAAATTACCTTCCGA
>JAEUUM010000253.1 GCA_016787375.1 Saprospiraceae bacterium | reverse complement strand
TTCCGGAAGTAAAAATCAAACCATTTTGGTAGTAAACAGGGCAAAAGTCTAACCATTTTGAATTTAGACCTTCAGCGTTTGTTACCTGAATGTGATTATTGATAGGAAATCCTGTAATATCATCACATGAACTTATGATGTTGCTGAAATTTTTGGTTCCTGCAGATTTCTCATATTGATCAAAATACTTCAAAGATTCTTTGCATTTACCATTTGAAAGCAAAACTTGAGCATAGTTATAAACATCTTGAATTTGAGATTTTTCGTCAATGCAGAGTGAATAATATTTTTCTGCCATTATGGTATTGCCTGTAAGCCGATAGCTGTTTGCAATTTTAAGTTGTGTCTCTCTGTTTTGGTTTTTTGGATCTTCCTTTTCGTAAATATCAATTGCACATTGGTATCCATCACGGCTATAAAGCTTTTCAGCTTTGATGTCGGGCACCTGTGCACTCAAATCGTTCGACTGGGCTGAGGACAGATTTACAACAATGGTCGAAAATAACAGTATTAGGTAAAAAAATCTGGTCATGGGTATTATTTGAAGTTGAGACTAAAAGTATCTTAAATGGCTAACTCCAATACGATCATAGACAAACTGATATTCGAGCATACCTTCAAAGGAGCCAATATTTTGACTTCTAAGCTTTGTAAGGGTATAATCATAAGAGAGACCCATCCTTAATTGCGTGCTTAACTGCACTCCAACCAAACCATCAACTGAGTCACCTACCCGGTAGGAAAGTCCCACCAAAATCAATTTTGAGAATACCAGGTTTGCGTTGAATTCTATTTCAAATGGAGCATTTGGAATGTAGCTGATCAACATTCCAGGCATCAGATCAATCTTCTCGTCAAGCTTAACTTCTCCTCCAGTCATCACATAATAAGTACGTAGCCTTTTAATAGAAGGCAAATCTTTATAAGCACTTTTATAGAGTGTAGATTCGAGGAGTTGCGGGGCAGAAAAACCAAAGTAGAAGTTTTGATTTTTAAAGTACGCTCCAATTCCAAAGTTTGGTTTTGTGGAGGTTTCATTTATAGTTTGCAACGTATTGTCAATTCCGGTTGTTGTTTTTGCCTTTTCCCAGTTCATTCTCGCAAATTCCATTCTAGCTTGAAGTCCAACGCTTAAAACGCCTGTTCCTCCTGTTTGTAAACGATATGCGTACATCAGGTCCACCAGAGTGTTGTTAAGCAAACCAAGTTGATCTTGTGTTATCATGATTCCGGCACCACATCTTTGCTGAGCGAAAGGAGAATGGAAACTGACATTTGCTGTTC
Organism: Saprospiraceae bacterium; assembly: GCA_016787375.1. Classification (GTDB taxonomy): domain Bacteria; phylum Bacteroidota; class Bacteroidia; order Chitinophagales; family Saprospiraceae; genus JAEUUM01. The sequence continues at coordinate 5,980 of JAEUUM010000253.1, read as the reverse complement.
GAGGGGCACCAACTATATTTTGCCATTGTTGCCTGTAAAGTGCCTGAATCGTTGCTACGTCTTTTCCTCCTGCAAACGCAGGATTATAAGCCAGTTTGTTAAATAAAAAATGTGAATATTGAGGATTCTCCTGAGCATGGATGTTGGTGCTCAAAAATAATATCGCAAAAGATATAATTAAAGGTTTTAACATAGCTGTCTTATCAATGGTTTCCTCAATTAACATCAACTTTCTACAAAACTTTCAAGTTGCATGTAACACTATATAATCAAAAACCGAACCATTTCCATGATTTTGAGGTATTTAGTTCATAAAAGACCCAAGGAACTTAGCATTTATATAATTATTTTATATTTTTAGGCATACCAAAAAGCAACTAAAAATGAAAATTCTCGAGACTGGAATACAATTATTCAAATACTATAAACAGTTGGGCGACAAGTCTATTGAACCACTTACTACTGAGGAATTGAACTATAAACCAGATGAATTTAGCAACAGCATTGGAATCATTATTCAGCATCTTTCCGGCAACATGCTGTCAAGATGGACAGACTTTTTAACAACTGATGGAGAAAAGCCCACTCGAAACAGGGATATGGAATTTGAGCCACTCAATTTTTCGAAAGAAGAGTATCTGGAAATGTGGTCCTCAGGTTGGGATTGTCTGTTTTCAGCTCTTGAGCATTTAGACGAAGAAGATCTATCCAGAATTGTTTACATACGCAATGAAGGTCATACAGCGGAGCAGGCAATAATGCGACAAGTGGCGCACTATTCTTACCATGTTGGTCAAATCGTATTGCTTGCCAAAGTACTGAGAGGCGAAAACTGGGTAAACTTGTCTATACCAAAACAAAAATCCAACGAATTTAACCAATCGAAGTTTTCAGAAGAAAAAAGATTAAAATTTTTCTCTAAAGATCTTTAGAGCTTACTGTATATTCTTAGCATTTTCATCATAGTCGACAAAAAAGTGAATCCATATTGATCTTGAAAACCTGAAAATATAAAAGTAAACCAAAGCCACCAATAGTAATACAATACCAAATGTTCTCCAGGTACTTAACTGAAATGCAAATTTGATTACAAAAAAACTTATCAGCATAAAAAATGAACTGATAATATAAGAAATAAACATGGCGCCATAGTAAAAGCCCGGTTCAAGATTGAAATTTTGCCCACAGTAACTACAAGTAGATTTCATGGTGTACATCTTTTTAAATTTCAAAATCGGGAAATAGAATAAATCTGCTTTCCTACATTTTGGGCATTCAAGTTTAAGTGCACTCGTTAACATCCCAGCTTTTTTCATTTATGCTCTTTTTTCAATCTGATTAAAGGTATATTTGCTAAAACAAGAAGACAAAGGTATGAATTCAAGCCGGCAATACATGGTAACATTGGTTACATTATTAATTTGTTTTACTACAATTATTTCAGGCCAAAACACAGTCAATATAATTCCATTGCCTGCTGAAATAATGAACAGAACAGGCAGTTTGAAAATAGAAAATTCGTGTTATCTATTTTCAAATTATCCGGAGTTGAATGTTGGTTTCCAGATATTTCAAGAACAGCTTCAATCAACAACCAACATCAAATGCACCTCAACGCAAGATGAAGCAATGGCAAACATCATCATTACAAAAGCGGATGAACTTCATCCTGGCCAATATCAATTAGACATAACTCAGCAAAAAATACGTATCAGAGCAAAAGATGCTCAAGGAGTATTTTACGCTACACAAACACTAATGCAGATTTGTCCTCCCAGCATATATGGAAGTATTAATACAAAAGAAAGCAAATTGAAGTTGCCATGTTTATGGATAAATGACTATCCTAGATTTGAGTATCGGGGAATGCACCTGGATGTATGCAGGCATTTTTTTTCTGCTGATTTTATAAAAAAATACATTGATTTTATTGCCATGCACAAGATGAACTACTTCCATTGGCATCTTACCGAGGATCAAGGTTGGAGAATAGAAATCAAAAAATATCCCAAACTGACTCAAGTAGGAAGCTCAAGAAAGGAAACCCTCATTGGGAGCTACAATGATTTACCACACAAATACGACAACAAAGAATATAAGGGTTTTTACACACAAGATGAAATCAAAGATATTGTTGAGTATGCTGCAAAAAGATTCGTCACAATTATACCTGAAATAGAAATGCCAGGGCATGCCTTGGCAGCCATCGCCTCATATCCAGAGTTGTCATGTCAATCGAAGCCGGTGGATGTGGCCACTACCTGGGGTGTATTTGAAGATGTTTTTTGCCCAAAAGAATCCACATTTGAATTCCTTGAAAATGTATTGACTGAAGTTATGGATTTGTTTCCGGGAGAGTATATTCACATTGGTGGGGATGAGTGTCCAAAAGAGCGATGGAAATCATGTTCAAACTGTAAAGCACTTATGCTAAATCAAGGTCTGAAAACTGAAGAGGAGTTACAAAGTTATTTCATTCATAGAATTGAAAAATTCATCAACAAAAGGGGAAAAAAGATAATAGGCTGGGATGAAATACTTGAAGGCGGGTTGGCTCCCAATGCAACTGTCATGTCATGGAGGGGAACGAAAGGAGGAATTGAAGCTGCAAAAGAGCACCACAATGTAGTGATGACACCTGGCAGCCATTGTTATTTCGATCACTATCAATCCCTGTCACTTGATGAACCAATCGCGATAGGTGGCTTTACTTCTGTGATGAAAGTTTATGATTTTGAGCCGATACCCTCTGAACTTAAAGGTGAGGAAAGAAAATATATCATAGGTGCACAAGGCAATGTTTGGACTGAATACATACTAAATGAGGCACATGTCGAATATATGGCACTACCAAGAATGTCAGCTTTGTCTGAAGTTGTTTGGTCACCTGAATCTGCCAGAAACAAGGAGGACTTTAAAAAAAGGCTGTCTGAACATCTGTTAAGATTGAAATCTAGAAATGTAAATTTTGCCACGCATATTTTTGACCCGGAGATAAAAACCAGACCAACTGAAAATGGCCATTTAGAAATTAGTTTAATTGCCTCAAAACCAAATGATGTTATTCGTTATGCAATTGATCATGAACCCACAGATTCAGATCAAAAATATGAAAAACCGGTTATTATGTCATCGTCAGGCAGATTCTATTGCAGGTCAACCGGAGAGGTCAAAGGAACTTTATTGTCTATTAATTTTGAAAAATCAAACTCATTTGGCAAAAATATCACCTTGAAGGATCAGCCATCTGAGAAGTATCCTGGATCAGAAGGACCAAATACTTTAGTGGATGGTTTGCGAGGTGGTAAACGATTTAATGGTCTAAACTGGCTTGGGTTTGGCGGTAAAGATCTGGAAGCAGTGGTTGATTTAGGCAAAATCCAGCAAGTTGGTGATGTCGCAGTTGGCTCCATTAACAATGTTGGTGCTTGGATTCATGCACCCAAAAAGCTAATCATATACCTCAGTAAAGATGGAGTTGATTACAATTTGGCATCAGATAAGAAAGCTGAACTGGATGAAAATAATTTAATACACTCCAACCCAATAAATACTGAAGCCCGGTTCATTAAAGTTATTCTTGAGAATCAAGGTGTAATTCCTGAGGGAAACCCTGGTGCAGGAAATAAAGCCTGGTTGTTTGTTGATGAAATCCTAATTCGGTAGTCGGTTTGCAGATTAACTTTTTATGAGGCTTTGGGTTTGAATTTGACTACCCACTCTGACTGTACAATAATAAGTGCCACACTTAAGATCTTTTGTTTCTAAGTGGACAACCGGGACATCCAATTTTTGTTTTTTGCAAAGTATTAAGGCACCTTGTTGATTAAAAATACTGATTTCAGCTTCTTCATTGGTCGCAGCTGTTTCGATATAAACAAAATGAGTGTTTGGGTTGGGATATATTCTCACTTGAAAGTTTTCATCTTTTTGTTGTTTGTTCACAAGAACAGTTTCATACACTGCTTTTAGCAATGAATATTCCTGTAAGGTATCAATTGCATCTTGACTTAATTCCCACATCATTACACCTCCAATTTTATCGCAGGCTATCTGGGTTTTAGATTTAATGGTTGGTATGCCATTGTAATACATTCCACCGACTTGGTCCTTATAAATGTGCTCAACGTCTTTTTCTACCATCGAACGATAATAAAAACCATAAACATTGGAAGGATCTGTAAAATTATAACCGTAACACGGCAAGCCAAGTGAGAGTCTTGAAGGATCTATTCCTTGTTTTGTTACCCAATAATCAATGCAGTTTTTTGCAAATTCAGTTGACGAATGCTGTCCGGGCCTTTTTGGATTCCAAGGGCCACAAGCATCATAAGCCATCAGGTTAATAAAGTCAAATGCTTGTAAGGCTTCATCACTGATGTTGGCATATCTGTGTTTACCCGGTAAAGCAGCAGTTAAAAGCTTACCTTCTGAGGAGAGGGCCTGCTTTAATTCAAGAATAAAAGGACTGTAATTTTTATCAACATCTTTCCATTCAAGATCCACATCGACTCCGTCCAACTCATTTTCTTTTAGATATTGTATGATGTTTGAGATAAAGTAACTTCTGTTGCTTTCTTGCATATATTTTTGCCAGGCAGTTTTCCACTCCGGATATAAATGACCACCACCCAATGAAATCATCACCTTTACGTCTAATTGATGAGCTTTTTGAATCGCAGGACGAATATCATTTTTTGCAGTAGTCAGCATACCCTGAGCATCAGGGTTGGCAAAAGCAATATTCAAATGTGTTAGATATTCAAAACGGACTTTGTCGACAAAATCCATCCTGTATTGAGGCAAATACCCTATAACCCTGAACTTTTGACCCCAGGCCAAAACCGGTAGCAAGACTACTGATATCAAGATTATAATTCGCTTCATTTGACCTAAATTAAATAAAAAAGCCGATCAATTTGACCGGCTTTCTCTTTTGTAGCGGAGGCAGGACTCGAACCTACGACCTTCGGGTTATGAGCCCGACGAGCTACCAACTGCTCCACCCCGCGATATTGTGGTGCAAATATAGTATTAATTATTCTTATTTTCCAAACATGTTTTGTTTTTTATTGATTCAGCGGTTTGATTTTTGGTTATTTTTCCAATTAAGCTGATTTTGCATTTCAATTTTCCCTCAAAATTTGGGTTGTGAATGAAAGAGTTATGTCAGAGTAAGTCCCAAATACAATTACAAAGAAGTATCATATTGGTGACAAATCTGCATTTTTTAATAGCCTGCCAAATTATAGGAAATACCTAAAAAATATCCAATTGCATATTTTTTTTCTGTTGGTATTTCTCCCTCACCGATTACAATTGAGTCACCTACTTCAAATCCTTTAGCTAGTCTTTGCACACGGGAATACATTGCTCCACCTGATATAACAAACTCTTTTTTCTTACCAATAAACAAACTTGGTCCCAACAAGAAAGATATATTATCAACCGTTTCACTATTGCTTACCGGAAGAGCAATTCCCAAGGAAATTGCCGGAGTCACAGGACTTCTCAAATCGAAACTCAAATGTATCAATGTACTGATCATTGGAATATACGGATCAAGATCCTGGGCAGTCAACACATCATTTCTTACATAAAATTTTTGTGGAGTAGTAGCGAATTTACCGGCACTCAAACCTACAGAAGTTGATATTCTGGTAGAGCCGTAAGATGTAATTTTAACCTCTATGGTTTTGTCCGGTTGATCGTCTTTGCTAAATTTATGATTCAACGATTCTTTTTTGTACAAATTGAGTGTATAGTAAAGGAATTTTTCTTCACATTTCACCTGATGCGTGTAAGTGAAACTGTTGTTCATGATTTCTTCGTACTTTAAGTAAAATTCCTGAATACGGGGAATTAAATCAGTTTTGGCCGATACGATTGTATCAATTGAAACAGGAGATGATTCGGCAGTAAACTGCTTCAGAGTTTGTAATATTTGAGGTGATGTTTGCTCAAATTTTTTCATCAGTGG